>JAFUHJ010000099.1 GCA_017468935.1 Candidatus Methanomethylophilaceae archaeon | reverse complement strand
TGGTCCTGATGAACGACAACTTCTCAGCTCTCCCTCAGGCCCTGGTCGAGGGAAGGAGGACCATTTCCGGAATCAGGGACATCCTGAAGATCTACATCTCAAGGAACTTCGCACTGGCGGTCATGTTCATTGGTCTGTTCTTCTTCCTAGGAAGGACCCCGATGCTCCCTATCCAGAACATGTTCTACTCGCTGATAGCAATCACCATCATCGCATTCTTCATGACCGTCTTCGCCGCTCCTGAGAAGAACGACGAACTGATCCTACCGGGAGTCATAAGATTCTCGTTGCCTTCAGCATTGGTCATAGGATTCTTCAGTATTTTCATGTACATCAGCACGTACTACGCAGTATCTGAAGGGATGTTCGGCATAGTCATCGACCACGAATTCTATTCCTACCTCAGCACACTGACAGAATATATCGACAAGGACATAGACGGCCTTGTGATGGATTACCTGGCCGTCAGCGGTTCGGAATTCTATCTGGACAGCATGAGCGTACGTGCGGATATCATCGCAAGATCGGCCATGGTCATATTCGCGGCAGTCACAGGTGCACTTCAGCTCCTCATCGTCTGCCCGTATGTCAAATTCCTCTCGGTGGACGGCAGGGTCAATAAGAGAATCCTGCCCTTCCTGCTGGTGGTATTCGTACTGTTCATCGCAGGAGCCGCATATCTGTTCCTTCCCTGGGTCCTCGCAATCCTCGGAATGAGCAGGATCCCCACGATCTGCTCCTTGTATGTCATCGCTATGTGCGTCATAGCGTTCTTCACGATCCTCCTGGTCGTGAAGCACAACAAGCTGAAGAAGGTCGTGGATATCTTCGAGAAATGGTACCTCAAGAGACTCGATAAGGAGTATACCAAAGGAGATGTCGTCAACGAGGAAAGCTTCAGCCTTGAGGACCTCAAGGACGGTATAAGCCGTCATTAAACATCTTGATCATCAGATAAGAGGCCATACGGGCGTCCGAGAGCGCCCTATGGTCCTGGACACCGTTTATGCCTGCCGGATCCCCCTCGACGATGTGGGAATAGGCATAATCGAGTTTTGGATACCTGTATTCGCGACCGTAGTACTCACTGGGAAGCTTGCATACATCCTTCGCTGCGAGCATGATGTCCGTACAGGGCATGAACGTCCCCCTGAGGCTCCAGGGCTCATGGTAAAGGAACTTATCCATATCATAGGCGATATTGTAGGATGTGACGACCTTATTGCGAAGCAGACGCCTGACATCCTCGATGACCTTCATAGCGGGCGGGGCATCGGCGACCATATCCAGAGTCATATCGGTATTCTGGAAGATCCAAGCGTTCCTATGGTAGTCGTCCCACTCATCGACATCATAACCGAGGACCGAAGAATAGGCATCCTCCACAGTTCCTTTCCGCAATGATACCCTGGTGATACCAACATCGACCACCAGATCCTTGGGTGCTCCATAGAGTCCTGTAGTCTCCGTATCGAGAACGTATATCTCGTCCGGAGGGATATCGTCGAGGGTCATGAAGTCCATGCACGTGCAATGATGGACAACTATAAACCAGATTGTATCATGCGAATACCAGTCATCGGGTGTTCCGTTTATGAGATACGAACATGTGGTCACGGGAAGATTCATCAGCCGTCCCAACAGATTTATCGCAAAGGTGGAGGTGGACGGTAAAGAAGAGACCGTACACGTCAAGAATACCGGCAGATGCAAGGAGATCCGGCGGCCAGGTGTCACCGTCGTGCTCTTCGACTCGGAGAATCCCGAAAGAAAGACCAGGTATGATCTGATCGCTGCTTACAAAGGGGATATGCTCATAAACATAGACTCGCAGGCCCCGAATAGAGCCTTCCAGGAGTTCATCCCCAAATCCGACCTTTTCGGTGATGACCCCAAGATCCATCCAGAATACACGCACGGTGACTCTAGATTCGATTTCTACATAGAGGACGGAGAGAGGAAGATCTTCGTGGAGGTCAAGGGCGTCACGCTCGAGCATGACGGCATATGCAGTTTTCCAGACGCACCTACGGAAAGGGGCCTCAAGCACCTCCGTGGCCTGAAGAGGGCGGTTGACGAGGGATATGAATGCTATGCGGCGTTCGTCATCCAAATGAAACCTATGGTGTACTTCACACCGAATTATGCCACCCATAAGGAATTCGGACAGGTCCTGGAAGAGGTGAACAAGGCCGGAGTAGGGATACTGGCCTACGACTGCATCGTGGAGCCCGATTCGATGACGGTGGATTCACCTGTCCCCGTAAGATTCAGATGACCTCTTTGATCAGTTTGCGAATCCGTTCCTGGGATTCCTCCGCCGTGCACACGGTATTGACCATGAAGACGGCGCATTCGGACAGATATCTTCTGAAGAATTCTCTTCTCAGGGCCAGATCCCTCTCACCACGGACCAACTGATGCGGATTGCAGAAATCATGCGCCTCAAGATACTCCAGAGCCTCGTTAACACCAAGTTTGCGCTCTATGGCCGGATCCTCTTTATCCCTCTTGAGGAGGATTATCACCGAGACGGAGGACTTTGGTATCACCGCACCTTCTCCTCTTATCCAGCGGACGTTTCCTATTCCTCTGCCCTTGTTATCGAATTTCACTCCGGTGACCAGAGGTTTGTATTCCTCCCAGACATCTCCGATGTCGGCATCGATGTAACAGTTCTTCTCCGAACCTGTTATCCTCGGCCTACCGTTTCCGAACTGGACGAAATACCAATCATCGGATATCAAGTGCGAGTTTTCCATCCTGAGAAGACCCCATGATTGGGTGGTCTTCCCTGTCTTGGAGGGGGCGATGAGCGTTACACCGCGGCCGTCGATATCGATGGCGGCACCGTGTACCGAATAGATCCCGTGACTCCTTTCCAGTATGTTGCCTGCGAGTCCGAGGGCCACGCTCTTTATCCAGCCGTAATAGTCGAAATTGAACAGGAACATGGTGAATGATTCGATATGATACTCTGCATGCAATTCGGAATCGTCCTCGACGCAATAGATCCTGGCATGGGGGCGGACGTGATCAGACATGTGGTAGAAGTTATCGGACCACATATCGATGAAATCCTTGTTCTGACAGTTGAGCTCCACACATATGCCGTTGATATCCGCCTTATGTGTGTGATAATTGACGGCGCTGCAACCCTTCAGAAGATCCTTCTTCCTGTCGTCACCTATGATTTCGACCGCGTATGCCATATGATCGTTACAGGATAGGATAGAATGATTGAAAATGTTTAGCCTCCCCTAGGGGAGGCTTTGGTTGTTCAGGACCTGATGTACACACCGTTGTCATCCAGGTTTGCGGAACCTGTGGTTATCGATGCGCTGTTGGAACCGATGTAGAATGCCACGGCATTGCTCATGCTCGAGGGCATCTCCACTGCGGCCATCAGAGTACCGTTGACCGATGCTGTAACAACGGTGCCCTTGCTCAGGCTACCCATCGATTTCTGTGTTCCGTAGGATTTGAACGCATTGGATCCGGTTATCTCCTGTATCATTCCGTTAGGGCAGATGGCCAGGATGGTTCCCGAGCTGTAGCTGTAGCTGTAATCGGCATCTAGGGCTGAATTACCGCCGCTGGTGGAAACGATCACCACATCAGTACCTTCGAATGAGATGGAACTGTAGTTGGTATCTAGACCGTCGCCTCCGGCGAATACGTATAGATATCCTCCGGAAAGCATCAGACCTCCTCCCAGCGCGTTCACGCCGTCATCCGTTGAGATGAGCGATACGTTTCCACCAGAGATGGTGATGATGTATCCTTCGAGGGCCTCGTAGCTGCCAGTGACTGAGACGGTACCTCCCGTTATCTGGAGTTCTCCGTCAGCGTGAGCTCCATCGTCCATGCTGTTGAGTGTGACCTTACCTCCGGATATGATAATGTTTCCTGTTGGTCTCACTCCTGATTCCATGGTGTCCTCGCTGTTCGCATGGAGTGCATCATCGTATGCGTCAATCTGGACTGTACCTGATTTAATCTGGATCGAGTTGGAGGCCTTGATTCCCTTGCAGGAGTATGAGGTAACGTTCCTGTTACCCTCGCTGTTTCCTCCTCCCTGCATCCAGCTTTCTCCTCCGGGCATTCCTCCCCATCCACCGGGTCCTCCCTGGCCTCCGGGTCCCTGGGGTGCACCTGTGACGACCGATGCGGTGGAGGTTGCTCCGGCTCCGGCGATGATGTCGACGGAAACTGTTCCGCTCGTCTCCTCGATGACCACATCGAATGCCGCATCGATACCATCGCAATAGGACTTGATGGTGAGCGCGGTGTCACCGTCGTCGGAGTTGATGGTGACGGTACCGCGCTGCTTGCCGCTGCTGCTGAGATCGGTGCTGGTGGTCTTTATTGCATCTCCTGATGTTGCGTTCAGTGTTATGTTACCTGATGTGATGGTCACACTGTCGTTACCCTTCAGACAGTTGTCCACTGCCGTGACGTATAGGGTCAGATTCTTGACGGACAGGTCGTCCTTCGAGTGTATTCCGTTGTTGTTGGTCGAAACGATGACCAGCTTTCCGTTGCCTTTGATCTTCAGGTCACAGGCGCTGTATACACTTGCTGATATGTCGTCATCGGACACTTCGGAACGGTTATCGTAGATGGTGTTCACGGTGTTCTTCTTCGCTGTTATGGTCACATCCTCTCCGGATCCGATGTAGATGGGTACTTCGGAGGATGTCGTGATCGTTATTCCGTTCAGTACGAGCTCGAAGTCGTAGTCCCCGGCTTCGATGACTATGTTTCCATTGAGTGTTCCTGATATGCTGTACGCTGTTCCTTCTTCGTTGATTTCACTGAATGTTATGGTGTAGCCTTCGCTGGTCTCTGTTATTTCGCATTCGCATGTGCCGCTCTCAGATACGATCGTGAAAGGGTATTCCCCGGACTGTGTCTCGGGTGTGATGTCGGTGATGGTTTCCTCTCCGGTGTCTATCGTTGTATCCGTTGTCCTCGATTCTGCACCGCTGCCCGATACGGAGTCGTCGTTATCCGATGACGGCCCTGCCAGAGAGAACGCTGCCCCGCCGATTGCGACCAGGGCCGCTATGGCGATTATTCCGATTATCTTTGCGTCCATTATATTCCTCTTTGATTCTGATCTTACATTTGATTGAGGGCGATCAGCCCGTTGTTCCCGATCCCGCTGGATCTGGTGTTGTCTATTGTGATTGCGATCGGTTGTTCCGATTCTGTTTCGATTGCATCCCTGGGTCCGTTGCCGTATCTGGGCAAGTTGCAGTTCACCACCGTGGACATTCCGTTGGGAATCCTGGCGAAGCATTCAGGCATCCTGCCCAGGACCATCTCCTTGTAGGCGCTGCCGTACTTGCTGAACGATGTCTTGTACAGGCCATTATGATTCATCACATCCAGCAACCAACGTGGAAGACCATACATGGTCTTGACCTCCATGAGCATGTATCCGTCCGGAAGGATGCTGTGCCCTCCCAGTTCGGAATCCAGCCTCACATCCTCAGTGCGGGCCCTGATATTGCTGTCTATCGTGATGCGCAGGTCGCTACCGTCCTTGGGTGTGTAAGCCTCGCGCTCGTACGTGAGCAGCATCGCAGGATGGATCCCGGGGTAACGACTCCTGAAGAAGTCTATCTCCTCCCCGATCTGTGTGTGAGGGAAATCCTCGGAACCGCCCTCGAACCACGACATGGCCTTGTCCAAGGGCATGGTCAGACGGCGCTTGTATACCACCGAATCGTGCTTCTTCTTCAGCTCCACGAATACATCTCCGTCGGATTCCGTCTCGCCATAGCAGCGGAAACGGAGCTTCTCCTTGTACAGGGGCTTCTCTATCGAACGGCGTACCAGCAGGTAGCTGTCGGTATCGAAGTAGATGTTGCGGATCGTGCTGTGGCCGTAATTGTCCAGTTCCATGTGCTCGTTCAGCGCCTTGTAGACCGCTTTGGTCTGTTTAGCATCCATCAGATACTTCATCTCGTGTCTCTTGAATACCATCTTGAACGTCATCTTTCAGCCTCCTTCAGAGTCCTCCCCTCTCGGTCTCCGGGTGGAGTATGGCCACCTCGAGGTTACCGTTCCTTACGCGGATCTTGTCGATCAGTTCCTTCTGCTGTCTCTCGTCATTCATAGTGACCTTGTAGCTCAGTTTGAACATGCTTCCCATGTTCGTGGATTTCACAGACATTAGCTCGCAGGAGCTTGTGTACTCGGAAAGGAGTGTTTCTATCTCGGAGTTGTAGTCGAGATCCTCGGGGATCGTGATCCTGACCTCCCTGTCTGCGGATTTGGTGCGTGGCTTGCCGAAGTTCATGTATGTGGCTGCAATTATCACCAGACTCACGATGGCGGCGAACATCGCGGCGTATGCGAGGAAGCCCATTCCTATGAGCAGACCGGTAGCCATTGCGAGGAAGATGATCGCTATCTCCTTGGCGGATGCAGGTGCGGAACGGAACCTTACCAGGCTGAATGCTCCTGCGATCGCGATTCCTGCTCCGATGTCTCCGCTTACTACCATTATCACTACGCAGACGATTGCCGGGAGCAATGCCACGGTCAGAGCGAAGCTGTCGCTGTGACTGTTCCTGTAGATGTACATCAACGAGATCGCGAATCCCACTACGATGGCGAACCCGATACAGATCAGGAACTCCACCGGGCTTATGGCATCCGCGGTGCTGATTATGCTGTCGAATATGTCGCTCATGTACCCATCCCTCATTGGGTCGACTGGATTACCTCGGAGGGGTACATGTGTGCGGACATAGCGATAGCTATGACCTTGATTTCTCCGGGGACTGATGTTCCATTATCCTTTGTTGTCATTCTGATTCACTTGTTGCTGTATATTGTCGGGTTTTGGATCCTTTCACAGGATCGAAATTAGAACTGTAACCCGTTCACAGCGACAATTGAAGGGATTTCTGGACAAAGGGTTCGTTGAACGATATGTAGAGGCTCGGCAGAGGTTCTGCGAAGAAAGGAACGTCCTCTTCCTGTTCTTCTTCCTCTTCGATAACTACTATGTCCGCATCTTCCGTAGGTTCGTCGTCCAATCCGCTTGCACGAGAATTGGCCGAATTGATGTTGGAGGTAGAGCGCATGTAGTACTCTAACAGGGATGCGAGTTTGGCCCTCAGTTTCTCGGCCACATCGTGCATACCCTGTTCCTCCGCGAAATCGATGGCGTCCGCTACGAAACCGGGGTCAAAGTTTCTGATGTCCCCTTCGATCATGGGCTCGAGGTTGGCCTCGAGAACTTCGGGTTCAGCATCATGTTCGTATCTGGGCTGCTGTTCAGGGACCATGGGGCCCATCTCAGGCTTGTCGAAGTGTGCGAACTTGTCCTGTCCGAAGGGACTATCGAAGGATCCAATAGGCTCTGGAGGGACCTGGTTTCCAGAGAAAGCGTCGTTTAGCATGGGCATGCCGATGTCGCCTCTCAGTGGCTTGGGGCAATCCTTGTTGCGGAATGGATCGGACATCATGAAGGGCTCTCTTTCCTCATCGGATTCTTCATTGTGTGAATCCAAAGCCTCCGCTGGAAGTGCGAAGAGGATCGCCGCGGAGATTGCTGCCGCGGCAACGGCCAAAATGAGAGCCTTGCTGTTCAACGGGCCGACGATTTAGTTCAACTATTTAACAATCATTGAATCGTTGTCAAACTTTGTGCAATCTCAGTCCCATATGACCTTATGGTCGTCTCTGAGGACCGTGCGTCTGTAGCGGACCCTCGGGTGACCAATGACATAGACTGCGAATGCATTCAATTCCTTGTCGATCTCAGGGAAGAACGACATGAACCTCTCTGGATCGTTCTCTGATGCCTGCAAGAGCCATCTGGAGTGGAATCCTCCAAGACCCATCGTGCATGCCATCAGATCGATCTGCTCCATGGCGATGATTGCATCTATAGGGAATCTTGCGAATGCGATGATAAGCTGTCTCCCTTCCCATGTGAAAGGATTGTTCTTATCTCCCATTCCGCCGTCGACATAATCCACGAACTGCTTGATCCTGGGATGCTCTCCGGTATGGGTCCTGAGGATGTCGGCGGATTCCTTCATGAAATCTCCGAACTTCTTATCGATGACGGCGAATTCGACCTTCCTTGAATTCTCCGCCGTGGGAGCATATTTCGCCGAGGAGATCATTGCCTGTATCTCCTCTTTCGTACAGGGGCGGTCGAACCAGCGCTGACTCCTCCTCTGCCTGTACAGGACCATCAGGTCATCCTTTCCGAATGACAATGCACCTGCCTGAGCGATATCCCCCTCTTCTGTCCCTTTGAGCGTTATCGCACCGACCGGGCATACGGACGTGCAGTGTCCGCATTTGAAGCAGTAATAAGGCGAATCGATCTCCATGGCCTTCTTGGAATCGTTCACGGCCAGATGTCCGCGGATACAGACTTTCACACACTGTCCGCATCCGATGCATTTGTCTGAAATGGACAAACATTCGGAAAACATGGATAAACACCTGTTAATGCTAAACAATTGTTTATAATATAAAAAACATATTTGGAACCAGTCACTTTTACGGTGACTGGATGTGATGGGATGGCGAAAGCACTGATATTCGCAACGGGATTCTTGACCAAGAAGAAATACACCCCGATTGCAAAGTACATTTCAAAGAACGCAAAGACAGACATCTTCGACCTCAAGGACCTTATGAGGCTGAACCTTGACGCCTACGATACGATCATCTTCGGTACCAACAACAACGGCGGAAAGGCGGACAAGCTCGTTGCAGAGTTCGTTGCAAACAACCAGGAAGT
>JAFUHJ010000098.1 GCA_017468935.1 Candidatus Methanomethylophilaceae archaeon | reverse complement strand
GCCCTATCCTCAGGGTTCATCCCCATGAAGTCATTCGATGACAAGAGGAAGGCGATGATATCTGTAAGCTCGATGATGGAGGAATCCATCGCCTCGAGCCAGATCGAAGGCGCTGCCACCACAACAAAGGATGCCAAAAGGATGCTCAGGGATGGAAGGGACCCAGTGAATATTTCCGAGAGGATGATCCTCAACAACTACAACGCAATGGATTTCATCCGCTCGAATCTGGGCAAGGATCTCACACCGGAGCTCATCAAGGAACTGCATTCCATAGTATCGAAAGATACCCTGGAATCCAAGAAATACGAGGGAACCTTCAGAACGGACGATTCCATAGCCGTGAGGGATGTACTCACCGGAGAGACGTATCACGAACCCGTATCCCATGATCTCATAGTCCCGATGATGGACGACCTGTGCGATTTCGTCAACAGCGATGAGGAGTACATACACCCGGTCATCAAGGGGATATTGATCCATTACATAGTGGCTTACATACATCCCTTCATGGACGGCAATGGAAGGGTATCCAGATCGCTGTTCTATTGGTACACCATGAAGCATGGGTACTCGGTCATGGAGTACATCTCGATATCCAAGGCCATAAGGGAGCACAAAGGGAGATACGAGGAGGCATACCAGCTGTGCGAGACGGACGGCAACGATGTGACATATTTCATCGACTACAACATCGATATGATGATGCTGTCCGTAGAGATGCTCACCAAGTATCTGGACAGGAAGCGGGATGAGAGGAGGGTCATAAGGGATTTGATAGATTCGGATGATCTCACCCAGAGACATATGGATATCGTCAACTGCCTGATCAACTCCGATTCCCCCATGTCCGTCTACGAACTGTCGTCGGAGCTTGGGGTTTCGGCCCAGACCGTACGCAACGATATCGCCGTGCTCATCCAGAAGGGCTATGCGAAGGAATCGTCAAAATCCGGTCACAGGAAAAGGTTCTCGTATTCCGGGAACGGAACGAAGGAAAGCCCCTGATTCGTCTGGAAGAGTTTTAACACCCTAACCTCTTACCACGGCTCATGATGGAACTCGAGCTCGACATGTATCAGAGTGCCGCAGTCGGATCCCATCCTAACTCATAAAAACAAGGGACCCATACCCTATTCAGAGGATCACGATGAGCGGTTGGACCTACGAGAAATCGGGCGTAAGCATCGATCAGAAATCGAACGCGATCAAGGCATTGGTCGACAAGCTGGAGTACAGAAGGGAAGGACTCGGACAGAACGTCCGCATGTCGGGACTCTTCGCAAGCCTGATCGATTTCGGAGACAAGTACATCACACTCGCAACTGACGGAGTGGGTACCAAACTAATGATCGCAGAGGCCCTGAACAAGTGGGACACCGTCGGTATCGACTGCATCGCGATGAACGTCAACGACACCATCTGCGTGAATGCTGAACCGACATCATTCGTGGATTACATCGCCATCGACAAGCCCAACGAGGACATCACCAGGGAGATCGGAAAGGGACTCCAGAAGGGTGCGGAACTGTCCAACATGGAGATCGTCGGCGGAGAGATCGCCGTGCTCCCGGAGATCGTGAACGGGGTGGACCTTTCCGGAACATGTCTCGGATATGTCGCGAAGGACAGGATCATCACCGGCGAGACCTGCGAGGAAGGAGACCTCATCATCGCTCTCAGGTCATCCGGTATCCATTCCAACGGACTCACCCTCGCAAGGAAGATCGTGGAGGCCAACAACATCGGATGGAACGACAACGTATCCGGCCTTTCGAAGTCCATAGGCGAGGAACTCCTCACCCCTACCGAGATCTACGTCAGGCAGGTCCTCGAGATAACATCCAATTTCAAGGTCCACGGACTCGTGGACATCACGGGCGGAGGGCTCAGGAACATCCTCCGTATGAAGAAGGGACTTCAGTATGTCATCAGCGACCCCGTCAAACCCGCACCCATTTTCACAAAACTGCAGGAACTGGGCGAGGTCGAGGACAAGGAGATCTATCAGACCCTCAACATGAGCATGGGATTCACGATCATCGCTCCTGCGGATGATGCGGAGCAGATCGCCAAGAAGTACTCCAATGCCGAGATAGTCGGTCGCGTCCAGAAAGGCGACGGCGTACTGCTGGAGCCCGGTAACATCCTGTACGACCACTACTGATATCAGCTCAGTCTGGTGAGGTTGAGCCTCGTCAGGTCGACGAGGGACTTCCTGTAAACACTCTCGGGAAGGATACTAAGGCACTCTATGGCCTCGTCCACATAATCGCCGATTATGAGCTTACAATCGTCGATGGCCTCGGTCTGAAGGATCAGTTCACGTACCTCATCGAGAGGAGCGCCCTTCTTGATCATTCCGCGGATCTTGTTGCCGAGTTTCACATCCCTCATGGCAAAGATCGTCGGAAGCGTGATGATCCCTTCGCTGAGATCCCTCATCGCTGTCTTACCGGAGACCTTCTCCGAACCCAGCAGGTCGATGAGGTCGTCCGCGATCTGGAACGCCATTCCGTAGAGCTGACCGAAACGGGCCATCTCCTCAATGACCTCTTCCGATGCCTTGGCGGCGATCGATCCGGTCCTGGCACATTCGGAAAGGAACGCTGCGGTCTTACCAGAGATGACCTGGTAGTACTCCTGCTCCATGATGTCGAGATCGAACTTGTGGTTATACTGGAGGAACTCACTGTCCGCCAGGGAGGAACCCATGTCGATGATGCTCTGGAGGAGCTTGGGGTTGGAATCGAAGAGGGACATCGCCTTGACCAGCATCAGATCGCCCGTGGTCAATGCCTTCCTGACACCGTATTCCCTATAAGTGGCAGGTTTTCCGCGGCGGCTGTCGCTCTCATCGTTGATATCATCATGGATGAGCGTGGCCATATGGGTGAGTTCCGCTGCCGCGGCGTATTTCAGCGTGTTCTCCTCGGTAGGCTTGCCACATGCATTGCTCACAAGGATGATCATAGAGGGGCGGATCAGCTTTCCGGGGGAATCCAAGGCATAATCGAAAACATCCTGGACCTCCTTGTTGCTGTCGCGGGTGACCTCACGCATGATCTTTGAGACCTCGACAAGGTCGTCGGAGATGATGTCCTGCCAACCGCTAGCATCCGCTGCCATGTAGCCGTCGATACTTTATTAGTATAAAGAAAGTCGTGGCCACCAAACATCAGCTGACGCGTCCCGACCTCATTCTGCCTTCATTTTCATTCGTTCGGATGAGTAAACTGTGACCTATCATGATACTATCCTGTCTACAAACTACCGGACGGGTCAATCCCTTCCGACCCTAGCATTGAGATAGGACATCAGCACGGATGTGGCCGATGTCTTCCCTGACCTCAGGGAGTAATCGAGGAGTGCGGTAAGATCCTTCTCCGGGATCAGATCCGAATCCAATGCTGAATGCAATCCGTTGATGTCGTTCTCCATGATCGCATGCTCTGCCATAGGGATTATGCGCGACCTCATGTACTGGATGTACATCACACGGTTGTCGTCAGTGAGCATAACGGGGTTGGAGAGCCTCTCCATCGCGATCCCCTCGGACATCCTCTGACGGGTTGTCAGGATCTCGTTGTCGAACTGTGGGAAGCAGAGCGAGTATCCAGCAAGGAAATTGAACGTGAAACCATCCGCACAGGTCAGCTGGCAGTCGGTGTTCGTACTCCATTTGAATCTATTGAATGTCTCGAACGGCCCCAGATAGTTTATCATCCTGAGACCCGAGAGTGATACCAATGCCTCCTCTGACGCCCTGGTGACACTTGCCGGGATCGTGAGAGTGCGGCTGCTGGAACCGTGGCAGTCCCTTAGGAATAGAGGCCCCAAAGATACGACATTCAATCCGTTCACCGTTGCCGGCACCACTATGTTGGAGTCGCTGGTGATCAGCCTTGTGACCTCCAATCCGCCCTCGGTGAGAGCGGTCTCAACTCTGGCCATGCTCATTGCGATCCCTCCATCATGGATCTGATCCTCCTATTCCTTCCCTCGCTGAGGAGCTCGTCGTTGTACTGGTAGATGTTGCCTCCGGGTCTGGAGAACATGACTATGCTGTAGCAGGAGATGAGACCCGTCAATAACGAAACGGTCTCCGGACCGGTACCGAATGTGGACTTGGCGAACTCCATGGCATTCTTCACATGTTTCTCGAAATCATTCCTGGTTTCAGTAAGTTCCGTGCGGAGCTCGTCCATGGTCCTAAGCTCCGTCATGCATCTGATCATGAACTGGAGACCTGCCCTCTCCTCCACTGTCATGTTGAGATTGAGCCTCTTCTTGGCCTCGTTGATGGTCATGCCCTCGTTGCTCTCGAGATGTTCGATGGCATACTCCAGAGCCAACCCCCTTCCGGCCTCGGAATTGAGCCTTCCGACCAGAATGGAGATGACCGCCAGTCTTCCCTCGGCACTCATGGTGTTGGGGCCGACTGAGAAAGAACCTGCCAGGATGGCATCGGAATTGTAATCTTCGCGATACTTCCTGTAGAACTCCCTGTACTTGTTGAACTCCGCAGCGATATCCGGATCCCTGACATACTGTGTGATGACATTGATGCTGGCCCAGACCCCTTTGCCCTCGTACTCGTTCAGCACGACCGACAGATCCTCCCATGCACGGGGAGTGACGAAATGTATCCCGTCCACCGTGCGCTCTATCTTCAGAAGGTTCTGCGGCTTCACCTTCAGGTAATATGTTATCGAATCGTTGATGCTCGTGCTCATCGCATATCTGAGCCAGACATCCGTATCCGGCTCCACCTCGATGATCCTGACCCTGTCCAATGTGGCGACATCGAAATCCCTGGCAGAATCGTTGAACTCGGGAGGGTTCCCCGCTGCGACCAAGACCCATCCGTCAGGTATCAGATGCGGGCCGAACTTCTTATTCTGCAGAAGATCCAGCATTGCAGGCGCCAGCGTCTCGGATACACAGTTGATCTCATCGATGAAAAGGATGCCTTCCTTCTTCCCTCCGTTGTAGATAGCATCGTATACGGAGGTGATTATCTCGCTCATGGTGTACCTGGTCACCGTGCACTCGTAACCGCCATAGACCTCCTTCTCTATCATCGGAAGACCGATGGCGGACTGACGGGTGTGATGGGTGATGGTATATGACACGTATCCGAGATCCAGCTCGGCAGCTATCTGGGACATTATGGCGGTCTTACCAAGACCGGGTGCTCCCAGGACCATTATCGGCCTCTGCCTGGCACGCGGAATGAGATAATTCCCGGCATCATCCTTCGACATGTAGGCCTCTATGGCATCCTTGATATGGTCCTTGGCGTCCTGTATGTTCATCATAGGCGAAGTATGCAATCGCAGTGATATGATAAAAAGTAGGAGAGAAAGAGTGTCATCTCTCAGCCAAATCACTGGTGCCGATGCACACCTTCATCGCCCATGCGGGCACAGGTATGTCCAGGTACCTGTCGTCGCAGAACAGGAATGCGACGGGATAACCGGGCTTGCGGGTGGGATACGAGCCGATGCCGTCGGTGAAATAAATGAGCCCCCTCAGATTGCTGAACTCACCCTCGTCCTTGAGATGATCCACATAATCGAATACCGGCCTGAAATCCGTTCCCCTTCCGCCCTTGATCTCCATATTGTCGATCAATCTCCTCATGTCCCCGCGGTTCCTGATGACGTCATCCGAACGCACATTGTCGTCGCATTGGATGATGTGCAGATTCGTCCTGTTGGAGATCTCGCACTGCTCCATG
>JAFUHJ010000008.1 GCA_017468935.1 Candidatus Methanomethylophilaceae archaeon | reverse complement strand
CTCACACTCGCGATCAAGAACAGCATCGACGATTCGCATGCGATGGTGGAAGAGCAGGCCTACGAGCTGGCCCACCATGTGCTGAACTTCTTCGGATACTCCGACAGGATAATCGACAACATCCTTGAGCCCGAGGACCGCGATGCTTTCTACATGCTGGAGGACGGAGGCATACTCACCACCGAGAGGGAGGAGACCACGCTCTACGACGGAAGGGAGTGGAGGATCCACTACTGGCTGTTCAAGAGGGACAAGATCGCCGATCTGATGGTCAACTCCAGGATGAGAAAGGCCGAAGCGGACGACGGCGAGTTCGTATATGCCGACCTTCCGGACGATGTCTGGCAGAGGGGCGGCGACGGCGCCGAGTGAAGATGGATTACTTCCCTTACGAGTACCGTCCCGGACAGAAGGAACTGGTCGGTTTCATAGACCGCACGGTCCGCGACCGCAGATGCGCGGTGATAGAGGCCGGGACAGGTACCGGAAAGACGATCTCCTCCCTTTGTGGTGCCCTGAGCTATGCCAAGGACCACGAGATGAAGGTCATCTACCTGACCAGGACCAAGTCCCAGCAGAAACAGGTCATCAGGGAATCCGAGGCCATCGGCAACGGTATCCTCTGCGTAGCTGTCCAGGGCCGTTCGGCGGCATCATGCCCCCTAATGAGTGACGATCCCGACCTGGCCTCGGGCAACGCCGAGGAGATATCCAAGCTCTGCTCCGTATACAAGCGCAAGTCCAACGGGGTCTGTCATTGCAAGTTCTACAGCGGTATCGAGGAGGTCGATGTCGAAGGTTGGGTGGAGGTCATCCGTCAGCAGCATCCGGATCCCGAGGATTTCGCAAGGATGTGCGAGGATGCAGGTGTATGTCCCTATGAGCTGATGAAACTCATCCTTCCCTATGCGGATGTCATAGCGGTCCCGTATCCGTTCGTTTTCATGCCGATGGTCCTCGACCGTTTCGTTGAATGGATGGGCGTACCCCTTTCAAGGACCATCCTGATCGTCGACGAGGCCCACAATCTTCCGGATTATCTCCGCGATGTGCAGACCTTCGAGTACAGCGAATATGCCATGGACCTTGCCGCGAAAGAAGCGAAGGAGCATGGTGACTTCGAACTTCAGGAAGGCATCACTGTAACGGATCTCGTTGCTGTTTTGAAAGAGATACTGGCACATGCCGAGAAGGAGTACCTGATCGATGAGGATGGTATGCTCCCTCCGTACTTCCTTGAGGACGAGCTGATGAGCCGCCTGGGAGTGAGTTCGGTAACCATATCCCGCATGTGCAAGGCCATGGAGGAGATAGGCGATGGCATCATGGAGAAGAAGAAGGAGCGCAAGAAGCTCCCCCGTTCGTACATCCATTCCATGTCGAGGTTCATCCGCGCCTGGATCGACGGGGATGAGGATAACTATGTAAGATTGATCATCAAGGAGAAGGACAACCCGATGTTCCAGGCATACTGCATGGATCCCTCGGGTGCTGCCGGACCCTTGATAGACTGCTTCTCATCCATACACATGTCAGGTACCCTTCAGCCATTGGACGCTTATGAGACAGAACTGGGATTGGATAGGGTCAGTAAGCTGTGTCTCAACGGGATATTCCCCAAGGAGAATCTCCTCACGCTATACACGGACAAGGTGACGATGAAGTATGAGGAGAGGGAGCTCCCGCAGAACTACGACACGCTTATGCAGATGGTCGTGGACTGCGTGAACGCCGTGCGTGTGAACACAGCGATCTTCTTCCCGTCCTACGGTTTCATGGACAAGATGATCGACGACGGTCTCGTGAGACACCTCAACAGGGATGTGGTCTTCGAGCAGCGCGGAATGTCCCAGCCCGAATTGATGTCGGTGTTCGAGAATTTCAAGACATCCGACGGAGGGGTGCTCTTCTGTGTCACCGGTGGGAGGATAAGCGAAGGACTCGATTTCCCGGACAAATCCCTGGAGATGGCGATAATAATCGGTATCCCGTTCCCCAAGCCGACGGCCAAGCTGAGGGCGATGCGCAGGTATTACGATATCAGGTTCGGCAACGGCATGCTGTACACATCCACGATCCCAACGGTCAGGAAGATGAGGCAGTCCATCGGGAGGCTGATCAGGTCGGAGACGGACAGAGGGGTCGCCGTCATAATGGACCGCAGGATAGCCAGTCTCAAGGATATTGATGCTGAGCTCTGTCAGGATATCCCTTCGAAGGAGCGGGAGTTCTTCCGCTACTCGAAGTACGGGCTCTGACCGTAGGTTTTTCCCCAGCGGTTCGGGACGGACACGATGGCGTTTTATCCTTGGTGACAGTGCGGGATACCGATGTGGACAGGAATCGAGTTCTTGCTGATACTCCAGGACCTGAGGCTCTCGATGCCTCAAGCGGTCACCGACTTCTTCGACCTCATCGCCAGAGGCGAGTTCCAGTACATGATACCGATACTGCT
>JAFUHJ010000097.1 GCA_017468935.1 Candidatus Methanomethylophilaceae archaeon | reverse complement strand
CGCTCCTGATAATGTACGGGGTCCCGCCCCTTGATTCTATGATCTCCGCGACCTTCTCTGGTCTGTCGGTAAGTGCGACCATGCACCCCCCACCGCCGGAACCGGTGAGCTTTGCACCGTACGAATATGGGAGAGAAGCGTTGACCAGAGTGTTCAGTTCCTTGCAGGACACTCCGAGGATGGACAGAAGCTTATGGTCGTGCGTCATGAGACGGCCGAGTTTCTCGCAGTCTCCTTTCCTGAGGGCGTCGTATCCCTCCATGGTGACATCGCCCATCTCATCGATGATGTCGGCAGCGAAACCGTTCCTGTTCATGTATCTCCTGACCTTGTCCACCTGCGGTCCAGTGGGGGCTTTGATACCGGTGTTCCCGATGACGAAGGACAGCTTCGGGACATCGATGTCGGTGACCTTCCATGTCCTGTTGTTGCGGGATATCGTCCACAGTTCCTTTCCGTCATCGCCTACGTTGATTGCGATACCTCCTCCATGTACGCATGCGGAGGCATCCATAGGTGAACCGTTGCCCTGTGCATGTAATTCTGCCCCGTACGCCTCCTCGACCAAGGAGAGCTCGGTCGGGAATTCGCCCCTCTCGGAGCGTATGGCCAGGGCCAATGCCGCGGACAGGGCCGCCGATGATCCCATTCCGGAACCGGAGGGGATCTCGCTGACGGTGATGAAGTCGAGACAATGGTTCAGATCCCTCGTGAGGTAGTTGAAGTGGGGCTGCCTGCTGAAATCCAGATAGTCCCCGTTGAGGGTGTTCCTTTTGCTCCTGCGTACGCTGCATGTTATCCTGCGATCCGTCGCAAGGACCACGGCAGGTTTACCGTAGACGACCGAATGCTCTCCGAGCACCACGAATTTCCCGGGAGCAGAAGCTGTGAACCATTCTCCAGACATCACTGATTCAATCCGTATTTTCCCATCTCTTCCCTGATGGCGTCGTTGGGGTTGCGCCCGTTCAGGATCGGCTGGGGGATCTCCCACCAGCCCTCTTCCATGGCCGTGAGTCTCTCCTCGAAGTTCTCGTCGGACTCTCCGGGGTCCTGCTGGACCTTCTGGAGCTCCTCCATGACGGCGTTGACGAGATCGACCTTGAACCTGTGGTTGACGAGATTCAATCCGATGAACGAATCGAGGCTCGTCGCGACCTCCTCCCTGTATTCGGGCTGGAGGCATTCCATGATCATATCGAGGACACCATGTGCGGTGGCCTTGAAGATGAACGACATCTTCCCCTCGACGGGAAGCTTGTCATCTGCCAGGGTGTCGGCCATGAGCCTCTTCCCGAAGAGCTCCTCCATGGCGACCGCTCTGTTGGGGTTCTTTCCGAAGGCGTACTCGTTCAGAAGCTCTTCCGGACTCTTCTCCTCTTCGGGCTCTCCGAAGAGACTTGCGTTGGGATCCAGTTCTCCTGCCATATTATCATCTCAGTTTCTTCATTGTGGATTCAAGGATGTCCATACCCTTGTCGATCTTGGTCTCGTCCGCGGCGTATGAGAACCTCAGGTGTCCCTCGCCGTATTTACCGAACGCCGATCCCGGAGTGCATATCAATCCCGCTTTGACCAGTTCTCCCGCGAGCTCCTGCGACTTGATGTCGAGGTCGTACGAGGGGAATGCGTAGAACGCTCCCTTGGGAGGCTGTATGCTCATTCCGGGGATGTCGTTGATCCTCTTGCATATCAGGTCCCTTCTGGCCTTGTAGACCTTCCTGGCGTTCTCTAGATAGGGGTCGATGTTAGGGAGGGCATCGAGAATACCGTACATGGCCGGCATGTTGGGACTGGCGCATACATGGTACTGCATCTTGATCAGATATTCCATCATCTCCTCGCTGGCGCAGAGGAATCCCATCCTCCATCCGGTCACGGCCATCATCTTTGAGAATCCGCTGGCGACGATAGCTTTGTCGAGCTGGTTCATGAATGAGTGGTGCTTGCCTTCGTAGATGAACGACTCGTACACCTCGTCCGCCAGGATGGTGATGTCCTTGTCCTCCGCTATATCGCAGAGCGCCTTGTAGCTCTGTTCGTTGAGGACTCCTCCAGTAGGGTTGGAGGGATTGGTGACGACCAGCATCTTCGTCTTGGATGTGATCTTGGACTGGATGTCGTCGATATCCGGCTGGAAGTCCCCGTCTGTGAGCTTGTATTCGGTGAACGTGCCTCCTGCCAGTTGGGCATGGGGGCCGTAGATGACGAATCCGGGGCTGGGGACCAGCACGTCGTCGCCGGGATTCACCACGCTCATGGTTATCTCCAGCAATGCCGATGAACCGCTGGGTGTGATCATGATGTTGGATCCGCTGATGTCGCCGTACTTCCTGAACCTGTCGGCCACAGCCTGTCTGAGCTCAGGGATGCCTGCGGTGGGCCCGTACTTGTTGCGTCCTGCGGATGACGCCCTGTTCATTCCTTCTATAGCTTCCTTCGGCGGTGCGAGATCCGGCTCTCCAAGACCTAGGTTGATGGAGTCCGGACCTGCGAGGTCGAACATCTTTCTGATACCCGACATGGGAATGTCGTTTATCCTTTTGGAAACCTGCATGCGTCACGTGAAGACTTCATTTATAATAAGGCGTTCGTGGGACCTGTTCAGGCATCATAACGTCCGAAGGGCGTAGGCCCGGTAACGGATACGGATTCAGAGTTCCAGTTCGGTATCCAGTCTGTCAGCTATGTACTCCCTCACCATCAGGGATTCCGGGACGTACTTGTCGTACTTCCCGAACTTGATGAGATCGTCGTCGTACACCAGGGCTGCAAGGTCCCTGTGCTCAAGATAGTCGTACACCCTGTCGACGATCTGGTCCTCGGATAATTTGGTACGGATATCGATGTAGTATGGCTGATATGCCCGGACGGAGTCCGTTCCGATGACCTTCTGCAACACCCTTCTCAGCGTATCGAACTGCTTCGTCCCCAACCAGGGGTACATCCTGTATCCTCCTTTCCTCTCGGAGAACATCACCGTCATGCCGTTCGCCCTGGCCACGGACCTGCTCTCCTCCAGCCGCTGCCTCGCCGGCTCGTCCAGATAAGGGTAATCATCATCGGTCTCGAGGACCTCCAGCATCTTCTTCATGATCCTGGTGTGGGTCGGAGGGGTACCGGATTTCCATGGATTTGCCGCATCCCCGTCGCATTCCTCGACCTCGACCGTCGATTTCTCCTTGGATGCCTTTACGACTCTCCAGACGCGGCCGGCCAACTGGATGAGGTCGTCCTCCTGAGGCATGTTCTGGATGGAACCTACGGTGCGACCGTTATACTTCACAAGCACCTCCTTCTTGGTGGTGAACACGGAGCAGAAATCACGGTTGAAGACGACCTTCTCCGCCTTGCTGCCGATGAGGATGGTCTGATCCGCCATGACCTCGAGATGGCCCAGATTCACCAGATGCCTCACCATGAGCCTGTACTGTTCCTTGGAGATGTCCCTGAAGGGATACATGGAGAGCACATCCGAGACCAGGGTGGAGAACTTGCATCCGATCCCGGAGCGAAGGTACTCCATCGTCTGGTGGTACAGGAGTCCGAATGGGAGCGTGTGACCTTCGGGAGGTTCGGTCCATCCTTCTTTGAGCACGAGCTCCGACATGGCAATCGCCTTGATCAGGCTCATCGATACGCCGTCCAATGTCGCCCACCACTCCTGTGCATCCTCGTTGCACATCAGGATCAGATTCTGTCCGTTCCCTCTCCTTCCGGAACGACCCATCCTCTGTACGAGGCCGGAACAGGTGTAGGGCGCATCGATCTGGACGATCCTGTCCAGGTCCCCGACATCTATACCGAGTTCCAACGTAACCGTGGAAACGGTGGTCGTCTTCCTTGCAGGGTCCTTGAGCCTGTCCTCAGCGATCTTCCTGTATTCCTTCGATATGCTGCCGTGATGGATCGTTACCTCGTCCGGGAATCCCTTCCTCTCGCCGACTATCCTCAGGGATTTCGCTGCCATCTCGGCACTGTGCCTGCTGTTGGTGAACACGATGCAGTTGTAACCGTGGGTCTCTTTGAACAGATCCAGGTAGTAAGATGTGATGGCCTTCTTCCTGTCCACGCTGTCCGTTTCCTGATCGGGCATCGGGAAGGAATTGTACCTGATGCGGATGTTGCGCTTGTTGCCTTCCTTATCGTAGACTATGCTAACATGCCTTCCAGTATCCGCCTTCATCCATTCTGCGGCCGCATCCCTGTCCGATATGGTCGCGGACAGACCGATCCTCCTGGGATCGCAGTGTGCCAGCACCTCCAGCCTCTGGAGGCAGCATAGCAGGTGCAGCCCCCTGTCGGAGTCCATGAACGCATGGACCTCGTCGATGATGATGAATCTGAGGTCCTTGAACAGCCTCTCTACCTCTTCCGGATTGTACGACAGGATGTTCTGGAGCGATTCAGGGGTGATCTGCAGGATACCCTGGGGATCATTCACCAGTCTGTCTTTCGATGATCTGCTGATGTCCCCGTGCCAGCCTGTGATCCTGAGTTCGGATTCACCGAGCACAGGGCCCATCCTCTCGAACTGGTCGTTGATGAGGGCCTTAAGCGGTCCGATGTAGAGCGCACCAACACTCTCCGGAGGGTTGTTGTAAAGAGAACCGATGACCGGGAACATCGCAGCTTCGGTCTTTCCCGAGGATGTGCCGGCGGATATCAGTATGTGGTCGTCGGTGGAATAGAAAGCCTCGAAGGTCTGGTTCTGGATCTCCCTGAACCCGGACCATCTGCAGTTATGGATGTACTCTTTGACGAACCACGGTAGCTTGTCGAAGTAGTCTGTCATACGTCGAGGTCCTCTATGATCTCGTCGTCTGGGTTGGAATCCGCATTGATGACCCTCCCTTCCACCAGGTCCAGGAACTCCAGGTCGGGATTCTGGTGCATGGTGTCGAGGAGACTGATCAGATCCCTGGTTATCTCCCTGGGCGTAAGCATCGTGGAGGACACCACGCTGGACATGACCGTTTTGAGATAGGTCTCCAGCATATCGTCCGTGATTCCGGATTCGTATTCGTATCTCTGCTCGTGAAGGTCCTTGATCGTACCGAGAAGGACGAAGACCTCCTCGTTGGTCAGCGGTTTAAGATTGATTATCGGTCCGAGGTAGTTGTCGAAACCGTTCTCGTAACGTCCGGCCACGAGTCTCGACCTCAGTGCCTCATAGCTGTACAGCCCTCTGTTGGGGTCCTCGATGAACTCGGGTGTACCGCAGACGTAGATCGACAGGTACTGCGTCTTTCCCTGCATGATGTCGTTGAACATCGTCAGGAGACGCTCGTAGTTGTTCGATCTGGAGATCTTGTTCTGGAGTTTGTAGAGAACGACACCCTCATCGATGAATACTACCATTCCCTTGAACCCCAGACATCTGACCACGCCTGTCCAGATCTTGACGATGTCATACCAGTTGCTGTCGTCGATGACAAGATTCGTACCCAGGCTCTTCCTGGATTCCTTCTTCAGGTCCAACTCTCCTTTGAACCATCTCAATGCCGTGATGTCATCCTTCTCGTCAAGGAAGTCGTTCATGTAGCATATGACGACCTTCATGAAATCCTGGAAGTTCTGGAGACTTGAAAGATTGGCAACGTCGGAACGCATGGATTTTGCTATGTCCTCTCTCGTCGCCGAATCGCCGAGCTTATCCTTGGTGTCCAAGACCCATCCCTGGAGGATGGGTTCCATGGCGCCCCCGTCAGGCCTGGCCTTGTAGGCCATGTTCTTGATCAGTTCCATGTAGGTGTTGAGACCTTCCTTCTTGGAACCGGTGAGCCTCCTGTTTATGGCAAGATCGGCATCCATGACGACGAATCCCTGATCCATCTCATAGTTGCGGATCATCTGCGTCATGAAGCTCTTTCCGTTACCGAAGCGTCCGGAGATGAACCTGAACGCACCTCCGCCCTGGGAGGTGTCCTCGAGATCGTTGACGAACGTCTGCGTCTCCTTCTTCCTTCCCACCGCGATGTATTCCAGACCCCTCCTGGGTACGACTCCTGAGGAGAGTGCATTCATCATGGTGATAAGGGTCCTTTTCGGCACGGTCGCGGTCATAAGTCAGGCTCCTAAATAAAAAGGGAGATACCGAACGCGCATATACCGTTATCGTTGATCGTACCCTTCGGCCTAGATTCTAATTCATCTCAGAGCTGCCTTCAATTCCCCGGCGTATTCCTCGAACACATTACCGTCCTCGATGATGTTGTCGCCGATGGAATCCATTGCCATCGCGTTGATGGAATCCTCTACTCTGGATGCGACCAACCCGTTATCCTTCAGGAACTGTCTGGCCTTCCCTTCCAGTGCCGCTGCGAGGTAACCTCTCTGCTTGTCGTCGAGCGCTCCGACGAGATCGGACCAGGTGCCTGCGACCTTCTCAGGGACCTTCAGAGGCGATTCCGCCGGTTCGGGTGACTGTTCTTCTACATCGTCCTCGGACCTCATCATCTGTGTGACATCCCTCAGTGCTGCCTGGGCGCCGGATACGGCCTCGCGGTCGAGCACCAGGTTGTTCGCCCTTTCCTTGATCTCTGCGATTTCCTTGTTCTCGTACCATGCGGACACCGTCTTTGTCAGGAGCTCCTTGCAGTCCATCCCGAAGGCGGAGAACTTGGTCACCTTCACGGGTTTGCCAGTCCTCTTCATGCGGACGGCGGAGAATGTGCTCTTGACGATGTCCTTGAGGGAATCGTCGAAGGATGCACAGTAGATGTAGTTGCGGTAGGTGAAGCGGGCCTTCCTGATCTCCTTGAAGTACTTCAGACCGTCGAAGACAGTCATTGCCACAGGTACCTTCTCGGCATCGCAGTACTCCTCTATCGTGGTGCCCTCCGATTCCATCTTCTTCTCGATGGCCTCCAGGGTCATGCAGACGATTCCTACACAATCGTCGTCGAATTCCCTGGCCATCGTCTTGTCGTTGATCCCGGAGAGGAACATGAGCAGATTCCTGTCCATCTTGGTCGGCATCCCTTTCAGGAACTGCTCCACGACCAGACATGCGGTGATGTTGGATTCGTAAACGGAAGGTTCGGGTATCGCGAGCTTGTGAACGATGGCATATTCGAAGCAGGTCTTACCGGTGAGGTTCTCCTCATCCGCTCCGCCGTATGCCTTGTGCAACGCATACAATTGGTCGAGCATCTCCTGCGGTTCGCCCTTCATGTTGACGAGCTCGCATAGGTACAGCCACAGATATCCCCAGTCGGTCTCCCCGTAGTTGCCCTTCCTCGTCTGGTCCCTCCAGTAGATGTAGAATTTGCGTTGGGGCTCCGAGAACGATCTGTAATCGGGATTGGTGAATCCTGACGGGATGTACTCCATCCTGTCCTTGGCCTCGACGTTCCAATTCCTTTCGATATCCGTCTTGAGATGCGGGCTGACATGCTGTTTGGTCGCGTTGGGATCTATGTTCAATACCGGTTTCGGCTTATCCGCCGTACCATACTGTGCTTCCAGTTTGGTACCCATGTCGACGAGCGCCCTTTCTTTGGAGGACATCTGCGTCCTAGTGGTCCCGCGCCATTCCTTCGGGACCCTCTCGTATTCCTCGGCACCGTCTTTCAGTATCCTGTCGACGATCCCCCTGAACTCCTTGTTGAATGAGCTCGGTGTAGAAGGTCCCTTCTCCCCTATCTCCTTGCAGAGGACCTTCCTCGTGTACGAGAACAGTCCGAGCATGAATTCTCCGAAGACCCCGTCCGTGCGGAGTTTCTCGTAGGTGATCTGGTAGTCCTTGTCACCGCCGTAAGGCAGGTACAGGAACACCTTGTAGAGTTCTGAGAC
Organism: Candidatus Methanomethylophilaceae archaeon; assembly: GCA_017468935.1. Taxonomy (GTDB): domain Archaea; phylum Thermoplasmatota; class Thermoplasmata; order Methanomassiliicoccales; family Methanomethylophilaceae; genus Methanoprimaticola. Next base: position 5,849 of record JAFUHJ010000097.1, on the reverse strand, counting down.
CATCCCTTCGGAATATGTCTTCGCCACACCTTTCCCGGTGTTCTCCATGAGGAAACGGTCTATGGCGATGAGACAGTCATTGAACAAAGATACGTGACGGATGTTGTCCACACCGTCCGCATGGACCTTCGGGCCTCCGGATAGATACCACATCAGCTCCTTTCCGATGCGCCTCGTCGGGAACGACATTATCTCGGAGGTCACCATAAACGATCTGACGGAACCCTTCCCCATCCACATGATAGGTAGGTCAAGGTCGTGTATGATCGCATAATCGAACATGACGTTAGCTATGTCGGTCTGGGGCATGCCGTGCATCCTGGTGTTGTCGTACAGCAGCCTGAGCTCCTTCATACCGTCCCTGGGGTCGATGTCGCTGTTGATGAGTTCGCAGAGACGGAGTTTCGCATATCCCCTGTCGGCCTTCAGGCAGTTACCGCGGGAGAGCTCGTCCCTCCAGTACAGGTAATATGCCCTCTGATGGCGATCCAGGATGGAGTAGTCGGCGTTCCTGTGCTCGCATCTAACGTATTCGCATTCCTCTCCGTGTACGTTCTTGTATTCCTCTATCTGTGACAGAAGTTCCTCGACGTTGTAGTCGCGTCTTTCCTCGTACGGAGACAATGCCATTCAAAACAACCCTGAGACGTGATGTCGAATGAACCATAAAAATCCTGTTGGGTCGCACCTGTTTTATAGATATGAGCGGTTCTCATTTCGCATGAAGGTCGGATTCGACAACGACATGTACCTGAAGACCCAGTCTGAGCACATAAGGGAACGCATCAAGCAGTTCGGCGGAAAACTGTATCTGGAGTTCGGAGGGAAGCTTTTCGATGACTATCATGCATCGCGTGTCCTCCCCGGTTTCATGCCGGACAGTAAGATCAGGATGCTCATGGAGTTCGGCCAGGATGCCGAGGCCATCATAGTGATCAACGCCGAGGACATCGTCAAGAAGAAGATACGCAAGGACTTCAGCGTGGGATACGATCTCGAGGTCCTGAGGCTCGTGGACATGTTCACCGACAGGGGCATCAGCGTCTGCGGATTGGTGATCACTCATTTCAACGGACAGTCCGAGGCAGAGGCCTTCCAGAAGAAGGCGGAGTCCAACGGTCTGAAGGTCTACAGGCACTATCTGATCGAGGGCTATCCTTCCAACGTGGACCTGATCGCATCGGATGACGGATTCGGAAAGGACGAGTTCGTACCGACCACCAAGCCACTGGTCGTAGTCACCGCACCCGGGCCCGGAAGCGGAAAGATGGCCGTGTGCCTCTCGCAGCTGTACAACGAGAAGAAGAGGGGCGTCTCCGCAGGATACGCCAAGTTCGAGACGTTCCCCATATGGAACATCCCGCTGAAGCATCCCGTGAATATCGCATACGAGGCCGCCACTGTCGATCTGGCGGATGTGAACATGATCGATCCGTTCCATCTGGACGCATACGGCGTCACAACTGTGAACTACAACAGGGACATCGAGATCTTCCCTGTCGTCAACGCCATCCTCGAAGGCGTCCTGGGCGAGTCGCCGTACAAGTCGCCCACGGACATGGGCGTGAACATGGCAGGCAACTGCATAATCGATGACGATTACGTGAGGAAGGCCGCCAATTACGAGATCATCAGGCGTTACTATTCCACATTGAGGGACCGCAGGGAGGGAAGAGCGACTCAGGAGACCGTTCTGAAGTCCGAGATCTACATGAAGAACGCCGGCATCACGCCGGAGTACCGCAAGACCGTGGAGACCGTTAAGAGGATCATGTCTGAGACCGAGAGGCCGGTGGTCGCCGCGGAGTTGGATGACGGAAGGGTCGTTACCGGAAAGGCCACACCGCTCACGACCGCATCTTCATCGCTTCTGCTGAACATCCTGAAGGAACTCGCAGGCATAGACGATTCGGTCCTGCTGATATCCAAGGAGGTCATCGAATCCGTCCACAACCTGAAGGTCAACAACCTCGGATACAAGAACCCCAGGATGCACCTCGATGAGATGCTCATTGCATTGTCCATTATAGCAAGGACGGACGAGAATGCCGCCAGGGCCTTCGCCATGCTCCCCAAGCTCAGAGGGGCCGATGTACATTCTTCTGTGATCCTGTCCGCTGTGGACGAGGGTGTATACAAGAAGCTCGGGATGAGCACCTCATCGGAGCCCGAGCATCAGACCAAGTGTCTCTTCCACGAGAGTTTCTGAAACATAAAATGAGAATGAAGTGGGAGGGGGAGTGAATCCCCCTTTCCCTCAGAACAGTTTGAACACATTCTCCGAATAGCCGAGCATGTCCTCTACGGGCATGCCTGCCATCAGGAGCGCCTGGTCGAGCATGATGGACGCCATCGATGCCGCTTTCTCCTTATCCTCTCCGAACGCCTTCTTCAAAGCATCGAACGCAGGATGGTTGGGGTTGATCTCCAGGACGCGTTTCGCCTTGACACCCTGTTCGGGCGATCCCGGGATGTTGGCGAAGTACTTCTCCATCTCGAAGGAGACATCCCCCTCCGAACTGAGGCACACCGCGTGCGTCTTCAGCTTCCTGGAGAGGATGACGTTGTCGACTTTTCCATTGAGGGACTCCTTGACGAAGTCGATGAGTTCCTTCGACTCCTCCTCTTTGGCCTCCGCCTCCTTCTTCTCCTCTTCGGTGTTGAGGTCCAGGTCGTTGCTGTTGATGTCGCAGAACTCCTTCTCGTTGTAGTTCCTAAGGGTCCTAAGTGTGAACTCGTCGAGTTCCTCGGTCAGACAGATGATGTCGTATCCTTTGTCGCGGACCTGTTCGGCCTGTGGCAGCTGCTTGGCCCTTGCCACGCTCTCTGCCGATGCGAAGTAGATCTTGTCCTGCCCTTCCTTCATGTCGGCAACATATTCGGCGAGGGTGATCGGTTTGTCCTTCTCCATCGAATGGAACATGATCAGGTCCTTCAGGAGATCCGCTCTGGCTCCCCAGTCCTCGACGATACCGTACTTGAGCTGGGGACCGAAGTTCTTGTGGAAGGCTTCGTAGGTCTCTCTATCCTCCCTGAGTATCCTCTCGAGGTCGTTCTTGATCTTCTTCTCGAGGTTGCTCCTGATCATCGATAACTGACGGTCATGCTGCAGCATCTCCCTGGAGATGTTCAGGGACAGATCCGGAGAGTCCACGACTCCTTTGACGAACCTGAAACAGTCCGGGAGGAGGTCCTTGCACTTGTCCATGATCATGACTCCGGAGGAGTACAGTTGCAGTCCGGGCTCGAACTCCCTGCTGTAGAAGTTGTACGGCGCCACCTTGGGGATGAAGAGCATCGCCTTGTAGCTGACGCTACCTTCCGCGTTGACGCGTATGACGGAGATGGGATCCTCGTAGTCGTGGAACTTCTCCTTGTAGAATGCCTTGCAGTCATCGTCCGTGACGGATGACTTGTCCCTCTGCCAGATGGGGACCATGCTGTTGACGACGGTGTCCTCGATGTGCTCCTTCCACTCCTTCTTGGGGGTACCGTCCTCGTTCTTCTCGCCGGTCTCTTCCATCGCACCCTTCTCGAGGTTCATGTGGATGGGCCAGCGGACATAATCGGAGTACTTCTTGATGAGGTCCTCGAGGGTGTAATCGTCGAGGTACTTGCTGAAGGTCTCGTTCTCGTCGTCCTCGCGGATATGCATGATGACATCCGTTCCGTAGGAGTCTTTCTCGCACTCCTTTATGGTGTAACCGTCGACGCCTTCGCTGGTCCACTGCCATGCCTGGTCCTCACCGTACTTCTTCGAGATGACGGTGACCTTGTCTGATACCAGGAAGGATGAGTAGAAACCGACTCCGAACTGTCCGATGATGTCCACGTCCTTTCCCTCTTCGATACCTTTCTTGAAATCAAGGGAACCGCTGTGTGCGATGACTCCGAGGTTCGCATCCATCTCCTCCTTGTTCATTCCGATACCGTTGTCGGATACGGTGACCGTCCCAGCCTCCTTGTCGACTTTGACATCGATACGGAAGTCCTCTCTTGCCACTGGGATGTCGGACTCCGTGATGGATTTGTAATGCAGCTTGTCGATGGCATCAGATGCGTTGGAGATGATCTCCCTGAGGAAGATCTCCCTGTGCGTGTAGATGGAATTGATCATCAGATCCAAAAGCTGCTTCGATTCTGCCTTGAATTGTTTCTTTGCCATTTCAAGAACCTCTGATAAATTGCTACTAAGGACAATTGAGTGTTAGAACTTCTATAAGAAAGTTTCTAATTCGTATTCGACTTGACGAATTGGTTATATGATTGGTCAACAATTTCTGGCCATGGTCCTAGGTCTGGGTATAGATACAGGCGGTACATACACCGATTCAGTAGTGATTGATACCGATACGAAGGAGATCGTCTGCCGTTCCAAAGCACTCACCACGCGTGACGATCTCATAAAGGGCATCGTAGCATCCTTGAAGGGTCTCTCGAAGACCGACGGTATATCGATCGTATCGCTGTCATCCACCCTGGCCACGAATTCCATCGTGGAGGGGAAGAGCTGCCGCGTGGGACTCATCGTTCTGGGAAAGAAGTTCGGCCACACGGTGAACGTCGCCAACTATGCTTACATCGATGCACAGCTGGACCTCAAGGGAAGGACCGTGAAGAAGCTCGATATGGATGAGGCCAAGGCCGCTGTCGAATCGATGCGCGGTAAGGTCGATGTTCTGGCGATCGTCGGTTACATGAGCGTCCGCAATCCGAGTCACGAGGAGACCGTTAGGAACCTTGCCGACAAGATGCTCGGCATCCCGGTCGTGTGCGCCCATGAGCTCACATCGAAGCTCGGTTTCGAGCAGAGGGCCAACACCGCCATCATCAACGCCGGTCTGATACCCACGATCATCGATCTCATCAAGGCGGTAACCAAGGCATTGGAGGATCTGGGGATAGAGGCACCGCTGATGATAGTGAAGGGTGATGGTTCCATAATGAATGCCGCCACCGCCATCAGGAGACCGATCGAGACCATCATGTCCGGGCCCGCATCCAGTCTCACGAGCGCAATGGTCCATACAGGTATCCAGGACGCGCTCATCTCTGATATAGGGGGGACGACAACTGATCTGGGGATCATCCACGGAGGATTCGTACGCACGCTTGACACTGGGGCCCTGGTAGGAGGGCACAGGACCAGGGTGAGGGCGGCGGATGTCAGCACATATGGTATGGGCGGGGACAGCCGCATATCCGTGGAGAAGGGCAAGATAGTCCTTTCCACCATCAGGATAATCCCGGTCTGCATAGCGGCATCCAGATGGCCGGAGGTCAAGCAGTGGATCAACGGTCTGGAATCACTGAAGGATTCCCCCTCGGATACCGTAGCTGACTGCGAGTTCTACACCAGGGCATCCAACATGGAGATGTCATACCTTACCGAGAGCGACAAGAGGTTCCTCAAACTCATAGAGCAGAGGCCGTATGCTGTCAGGGAGGCCTCCGAGGTCACAGAGATACCTTACGACAGGTTCTGCCTCAAGGACCTGGAATCCGAGGGATATGTCACCAGGATAGGGGTCACACCGACAGATATCCTTGCAGCCGAAGGGACGTACAAGGAATACGACACCGAGGCATCCAGGAAGGCTGTCGAACTCTTGGCCAAGAAGGCCGAGATGGATGTAGGTACATTCATCGCGAAGACGAAGGAAGCGATCGTCCAAAAGATATGCAGATGCATAATGGACCACATCATCAGGGCCGAGACCGGAAAGGACGAGCTGTCCAAATCCGACGAGGCGATGATAGAGGAGGTCCTCTGTCAGAGGAAGGAGTACGATGTGGGATTCAGACTGAAGATGCCCATCGTCGGTATCGGAGCACCCGTGGGAGCATGG
>JAFUHJ010000096.1 GCA_017468935.1 Candidatus Methanomethylophilaceae archaeon | reverse complement strand
GTTGTTTCTGTGCGCTATAGGTTCCACTACAGCCCTGAGCTCCTCAAGTGACAAATTGTGCTTCCTGAAAGGATTGCGGAACATATGTGCGCCTCACTCGGTAATATGGGTTTCCTTTATAAAAGAACCATCGACAGGATGTTCTGCAACGGATTTAGTGAATTCACAGTTCACTAGAATCCCCAATGATATCATCAGAATATGGGAGAGGATCCGTGATTCGGTAAGAAACGAGAATGGAAATGTCATCATGATCTGTAATCGGTAAATATCACGAATGCGTTTTCTTCAGCATGGCAGAGACTGATCCCGAAGAGTTCAGGAAGTTCATCCTCGATAACAGGGAGATGATCCAGAGCATACTGGATGAGGGCAAGGAACCCGAGGAAGAGTTCAAGACACCCGATAAGATCCTTGAGGAGAAACTCGACGAGACTAAGATGAAGGCCAAGGAACTGGGAGACGCTATACTCGTCATCCTGAACGATGACGACGTCCAAAAGCATTTCATAACCGGATGTCTGGAATTCATGCACTTCTTCGAAGCGATGATCGATGCGGCACCGTTGTCCCCGGAGGTCAGAGCTGTGGTCGACAAGTTCGAGGATACACGTGACAAGGCCATACGCAATGCGATAACGGTCGGTGCCAAGAACACGATGGAGAACATCACCATCAATGATGTCAAGAAGGCTGCCACCAACTCCAAGAGGAGCACCATCGAGAAGATCGAGAACATCTCCATCAGGGACATCAAGGACAGCATCAGGGAACGCACGCAGTGATCATCTCAGCCTGTGCCTTTCCAGATTCTCGTCCAATTCCTCGGACGTATAGTACTTGCACAGTTCTACTGCCATGTCGCAGAACCTCTCCTGAGTGCTTATGAGCCCGCCCTTCATCATGTAAGGCGACACACCGTTATCGAAAGCGCCCCAATAAGTGGACATCACACAATACTGGGCGAACATGCCCATGAGGAGTGCTGCATCACAATCCTTCGAGAGGATTATCTTGGCGAGATCGGTCTCATTGAATGAGTTCATGTGATGCTTGATGACGACTGTATCCGACTCATCGATCGAGAATCCGTCGAGGAGCTCGTACGTCTCGTTCGTGATACCTTCCAGATGCGTAGGTCCCTCGTAGAGGATCCAGATGACAGGCCTGCCGGCCTTCCTGAACCTATCTATGACCGACAGCATCATAGGCGTGTGGATCCTGGCGGAATCGAGTGTGCTGTCGTCTGCACTGACGATGAACTTCTTCTGCACATCGACAATCACTAGTGCCAGTCTCCTATCCTTCTTATCGAACGATTTCATCGAATCCTCTGCCATGGTACACCTCAGCATTTGTTATTCTTGATCATGTAGTAGCAGCCGCAGTACAGCAACACGGTGTACACGGCCATGATGGCTATCGATATCGGATCTATCGCGTAATCGGGAAGCATCAGTCCCCTCATCAGACCGCTGACCGGCGATAGGGGAAGTATGTCTATTATGAAAGCGACCGCATCCGGCAATGTTGCGGAATCGAACAGCGTTCCGCACAGGAATGTCATCGGGATGATGGCGATACTTGAGAACAATGCCAGGTTCTGCGTCTTGCTGGTTATCATACCTGCCAGAAGTCCCAACAGTGAGAACATCAGACCTGCGAATATGATCAGCACGAACACCCACGGACTGATGACGATCTGCGGGGACAGAAGCCATCCCACGATTACCAGGATGGTACAGCTGATGAACGCCCTGACCACTCCTTGCAAAGCCTTTCCGAGGATGATGGCCGAGATGTGAAGAGGACAGAGCAGAAGCTCGTCGAAGCTCATGTAGAACAGCCTCTGGACCAGCACCTTCATGGATACGGTACTGAACGTGGATGACAGGGTGGTCAATGCAACGATACCGGGCACTATGTACATCACATACCCTTGCGGATCCTCCATGCTGCCTCCGACACCGAAACCGAATGCCAGGAGATACAGGAGCGGACCTACCAAAGAAGACAGGAGCACCTCGATGATGTTCCCCTTCATGTACACCAGGTCCCCCCAGGCGACACGGTACGCCTCATCGAGTATCGTCATTGTATGTCGCCTCCCGTGAGCTCCAGGAACACGTCCTCCAGACTGGTCCTCCTGATGTTGAACAGCTTGTCACCCAATGTCTGGGAGAACTCCTTCGCCTCCTGTATGCTGGGGAAGTATTCCTTGCGGCGTCTTCCGTCATCCCAGGTGGTCTAGACTGAGATCCTTCCAATCATATCCCTGAGCTCGTCCACGGTACCGATTGCTATCAGTTTACCGTGATCTATGATCGCCACTCTGTCGCAGAGTGTCTCCGCCTCCTCGATGTAATGCGTGGTGAGGAATATGGTGG
>JAFUHJ010000095.1 GCA_017468935.1 Candidatus Methanomethylophilaceae archaeon | reverse complement strand
GATATCGTGCTGAAGAACTACACGTATCCAAGGGTAGAGAATCCCTTCTTCAAGGATTCCACGTTCTTCATCATGATGACCGTGGGAATATTCGAAGGTGTCTTCCTGTTCTTCGGAATGAGGGTACTGGGCGGCCTGGGGACCCCTGTCTCGATACTCTTCATGATCATAGTGGCGCTCATCGAGCTGATGGCCATGGTCGTCGTAATGAACCTGAAGAGGTTCCGCGGAAAGTCCGATTCGATATTCTACGGATACGGTCTCGGTCTGGGAATGGCAGCAGGTATGGCATCGGGATTCGCATACATACTCTGCATGGCCGCACAGAACCCCGACACCCCGCTGGTCGATCCAGTACCGGTGGCCATAGAGGTGATCTGTCTGTCAATATCCCTCAACCTTATGCTCGGTGCATGCGGTACCAATGTCGGAGAAGGCATCGCTAGGCATCTTCCGATACAGTTCGTGCTTCAGGGAGCTATCCCGCTGGCAGCATTCAACATGCTCATGGCCGTGGTGTTCTTCACGGACAATCTGTTCATGATGTTCGTGGTATTAATCGCGATGGTGCTTCTGGGAGCGTATTACTTCCGCAAGTGCCTGTTCCAGAATCTCCCTGCCATCATCAAGGAGGTCCTGAAGATGAACGGAGTCAAGCGCGACGACATCCCTGAGTCGAAGTGAATCACGAGGACTTGTACTGACCGGGTCTGACCTCTGCGATGTAACAGCGGTCCATCATAGCTGCGACGTACTTCTCGGCGTTCCTCTCGCCGACGATCTCCTGAACATCCTCCAGGGTGAACGTGCCTTTGACTTTGGTAAGACCCTTGGCGAGGATGACCATCTTCTCGTCGAGGTCCGAGGTGTGCTCGTATTTGTAGATCATAGTGGAATACGGATCGGCATTCTCGATCTTCCTCTTCTTCGCCTTCTCCGCCTTGGGGTCCACACCTTCGAATCCGGCGGCCTGGCCCAATGCCTCCCTGGCGGTCTCCTGGTCGTTGCACTCGTAGATGAAGACCATCTTGTCGGTCTTCTCCGCGTTGCCGCAATAAGGACAGGATGAACTCTTGGTCTCCTTGTCAACGACACGGGCCCTTCCGCATGTGCTGCAGATGAAAAGCCCGAATCTCTTCCGCAAGGGATCACCTGTATTCGGTGAACACGAGCGCCGCGATGCAGCATCCGTAGTTATCCATGGGGATCTTCAGCTCGGATATGGCGTACTGGACTTCTTCGAATTCCAGGTCCCTTATCTTGGCCATCTCGTCCATCTTCCAGGAAAGGATCTCCTTCAGGGATTCGGCGGAACCGTGGATATGGCCTTCCGCGACATATCCTCCCTTTCCGTCCTTCCTGTATGCATAGGCGATCCCGGCGGCGATGGTCTCGCCCTCCGTGCCTCTCATCTGGGCAAGTACGCAGTGGGTGACGGCACCCATGGACATCTCGCAGGGCTCTATCTCCTCTGCGCCTATGGGGATGACCGACGATACCGAAACGAGGTTCTGCTCGCCGATACCTGCTTTGATCAGAGCCTTGTCGAAGGCGTTCAGGTCAGATGTCCTGCTCACAGCCGAACTGTGGGTGATGAAGAATTTGCTGGGTACTAGCTCCATATGGTCCTCCAAGTGACCTTAGTATCTAAGGCTATTGGTCAACAGGTATCCATCTCTGGACCATCTCATCCAATATATTGGGAGGTGTCCTCTACGTTCTTAGTGGCCATCTCCATCTGCTGCTGGATGATCGCTGCCTCCTTCAGGAGCTCGTTGGGCTTTGTCCTGAATCCGGGGATGATCTTGGCTATCGGTTCTATGAATGCCGTGGAAGATCCCGGGTCTGGTACGCCTGAGGTCGCAGGCACCATGATCGTGAGTATGTCCATGCCTTTGGACGGGGCTTCGTACATGAGCACTCCCGTGAATCCCCTGACCATCCCTTCGGCCAGAGGCTCCACTCCGCTCTTCTTCAGGAGCTTCTTGCTGTTCTTCCCTGCAGCTATCGCAAGGACCTTGGCACCGTCATATTTGGGGCTTCCCTCCATGCAGACGATGGTGCTCACACCTTTCGACCTCAGATACTGGAGGATCTTGCAGGCGAGGGGATAGCATTCCTCCGGTTTGGGCGCATATTCCGTCATGCAGAGGATCACGTCGCGGCCGTTCTTCCTCTTGTTCTTGAATCCGAAGAATCTGATCGGCGGCATTATCCCGTAGTCGGAAACGATGCAGTAAGGGGGCATGTTAGCGGACGCCATCCCTGCGAGAGGGACCATCTTCAGGCTCTTCACGTACATGTTGGCCATTATGGAGCTTGTAAGACCTATGCTCGGGAATCCGATGATGGCCACAGGGTCCTTCAGATCCAAATCCTCGTACTGGATGGTTTCGATGTCCATGTGAACTGAAATACCGTTAAAGTTTTTAAGAAGTTCTGTTTAGGTACACTCATGAACGGTCATACCATTAGCGTCTCGAAGACGGCCGGAGGGATCCCTGTGGTCGTCGAGAACATCCCAGATTCACAGAGTGTCGCATACATGATCGGTGTCGCGACCGGATCCAGGGACGAGACCGAGGGGATATACGGATTATCCCATCTTCTGGAGCACACGGTATTCAGGGAGACCAAGACGATGGACTCCTATCAGATGGCTAAGGAGATCGAGGGCGCGGGCGGAGAGCTCAATGCCTTCACCGGCAGGGAGATGACCGCTTTCTATGGTATCACCATCAAGGAGACCGCGGATGTCGCCAGACGCATCGTCGGGGACATCGTGGCCAATCCTCTAATCAACGAGAAATCCACGGAACTGGAGAAGAAGATCGTCCTGCAGGAGCTCAGTATGATCAAAAACGAGCCGGACAGATACATCCACGACCTGTTCAGCATGGTCCTGTGGAAGGGGCATGAGCTGGAACAGGACGAGGGAGGGGACGAGAAGCTCGTCGAGAAGATGACCTTCGAGGACCTCAGAGCGTACTACGATGAGAAGTACCGCATCCCGAATCTTTCCGTCTATGCTGTCGGTGCGGATATGGAGGAGACCGTTGTATGGGCCGAGGAGACCCTCGACGGCATGTCCGGAGGGAAGAGGAATGTAAGGTCCGAGCCTCCGATGCCCAAAGGAAAGTACGAATTTGTCGCGAACGATTCGGACCACTATCAGGTGGCAATGGGATTCCAGGCATACGGATCGTCCCATCCGGACCGTGCCGCGGTATCGATGCTCTCCGCCGTCCTCGGATCAGGTACAAGTTCCAGACTTTTCCAGGACGTCAGGGAGAAGAAAGCGCTCGTCTATTCGATATTCACAAGCGTGTCTCAGAACAGCGACGCTAGTTCACTGGCAACATACATGTCGTGCACCAAGGAGAATGTCGCTGAGGCGATGGAGACGACATCGAAGGTGATCGGCAAGTTCCTATCCGAAGGATTGGAGAAGGGTGAGCTCGAGAGGGCCAAGAGACTCGTGAAGGGTGCGAACGTCAGGGCAATGGAATCCACGGACAACAGGCTCTATAGGCTCGGTGTCAATCACATGCTCAACGGAAGCATCGAGACCCTAGAACAGAGACTCGAAAGGATAGATGCCGTCACCGAGGATGATGTCATGAGGGTCGCGGAGGATATACTCGTATCCGACCGCATGAACACCGTCGTGCTCGGAAAGAACAGCCGTAAGTTCAAGAACTACGATCCGACGAAGATTGCTTTCTGAACTCGTCCATCAGGTGGAGGACTGCCCTGCATGCGCTGGGCACAGCCTCTTCCACTTCAGGCGTCATGGTCTCGGTCATCGTCTTGATGTCCTGTACCTCGATCGCTATGTATTTGATGACCTGAGGCATGAGTCCCGGGTCCATCTGTCTTCCTATCCTTACTGCGGTCGGTAGATTGACGTCATGTGAAGCGGCCTCGTTGATCTTGCTGTCGAAGTCCTCTTCCGAGAATATCAGTACGGTACCGGGCCCGTATTCCCCGGTCATGATGGCATCAACGATTATCGCCATCCTGTATCCGTGTATGACAGGGAGGATGTCCAAACCGCCCACGGCCTCCTGATGGCAGTCCACATCCGCAAGGTGCATGTCCTCGATGGCCTGGGAAACCCTCAGGCCGACTGCATCATCGCACATTATCGGACTCCCTAGACCTACCACAGCTATGCTGGAATCCCTGTCTGTCAGACCCATTTCAATCGTTCCGTCATCGGGCATAGGGTTTATTATGGTTCCCAGGCGGTAGTATTATCTTTATGGGTAACACTCCCGCCATCATGCAGATCTCAGTCCAGAGTTCGCAGATCATCAACGGCAAGACTGTCACGGTCCGTCAGTTGGAGGCACTCCTGGCGGTCCAAGATACACATAGCCAGACAGCGGCCGCGAGGAAGCTGGGTATATCCGTCCCGGTTCTGCACAAGTACATATCCATGATAGAGGAGGCCGCAGGTGAACCGATACTGACTACCACTCCTGCCGGTTCGGTATTGACTCCGGCCGGGAAGGAGATTGTGGACATCGCCCGCTCCATGGGCCACCGCTGCGAGACCGACAGGGGTTTCACCATCTGCTGCAGTCCCGTGACCGAGGATATAATGATGTCCGTAGTATCTGCCCAGAAGATCCCGGACGCCCACATGATAGTGTCGGATGATGAGTACAACATCCGCATGATGAGGGAGAACAGGGCGGACCTTGCAATCATAGATGATCCTCTGTATCTGTTCGATGTCGAGGAGTACATCATGGACGAGATCGGATACATGGGAATGGTATTCGTCGACAGGGGACCATCATTCATCCGTTACAGATACGGGGCACAGAGGGTAGCGTTCATGTACCTGGAGTCCCTGGGCAGGAAGTACTCCGTGGATGCGGAGACCTTCTCCCTGCCGGAACTCTTGGGATCCAACAAGAGCTTCTTCATCGACGAGTTCATGCTCACCAGGAGGAACCTCAGGCTCAAGAGCGAAGTGGATCCGAAGAACCTGAGGCATGCGGTCACAGCGATCTACAGAGAGGACGATCCGCGCATTTTGAAGATAGTCCGTGCGGTCAAGGCCAGAAACATTTCGTAAATGTATTATCCAATTCGGTAATACCTCATGTTTCCAACCGTTCCTCATTATATAGAATGGGCGCATGGATAGTCACGATTACTATGGTTACACCCAAAGCAGAGATCTCGAAGGAGATCGCAGATGCAGCCAAGATGTGCTTCCAGTGCGGAACCTGTACCGCAGGATGCCCTTCCGGAAGGAGGACCTCCTACAGGACCAGGAAGATCATCAGAATGGCTCAGCTTGGACTTAAGGAAGAGATTCTCGGCTCCGACGAGCTCTGGGAGTGCAGTACCTGCTACACATGTGTGGAGAGGTGCCCCCGTCAGGTCCCCATCGTCGACATCATCATCGATCTGAGGAACATGGCCGTCGCAGAGGGTCACATCAGGCAGCAGCACAAGGGTACTGCGACCAATTTCGCGACCATCGGACACACAGTCAAGGTTCAGGATGTCATCACAGCGCTGAGAGGAGACCTCGGCCTCGCCCCGGTACCCCCAACAGTCCTTGCCAACGAGAAGGCAATGGACGATCTGAAGAAGATTCTCACAGCGACCGGATTCGACAGCATTGTAAAGGAGTGATTAAGATGGCAAAATACGCATTCTTCCTCGGATGTATCGCCCCCCTCAGATACCCCGGAATCGAGAAGTCAACAAGAGAGGTCTGCGCCGCACTCGGAATCGAGCTCGTGGACCTGCAGGACGCAAGCTGCTGCCCCGCACCTGGAGTCATCAGGGCATTCAACAAGAAGACCTGGCTTGCAGCAGCGGCAAGGAACCTCGCTCTCGCAGAGCAGCAGGGGCTCCCCATCGTCACCATCTGTAACGGATGCTACGGATCACTCTTCGATGCAGCTTACGAGCTCGCAGAGGACCCTGAACTCCTCGCAGAGGTCAACAAGATCCTGAAGGAGATCGGAATGGAGTACAAGGGAACCACAAAGGTCCACCACTTCGCCGAGGTCCTGTACAACGAGGTCGGAGTCGAGAAGATCAAGAACTCGATCACAAAGCCCCTGGACTACCAGGTCGCAGCATTCTACGGATGCCACTTCCTCAAGCCCAGCGCGATCAAGCAGGTCGACGACCCCGAGAACCCCCACATCCTCGACGATCTCATCGAGGCAACAGGAGCCAAGTCCATGCCCAGGAAGCAGAAGATGCTCTGCTGCGGTGCAGGAGGAGGACTCAAGGCCGCATTCGGTGACGTCGCAAAGAAGTTCACAGAGACCAACCTGGAGAACATGCAGGCCTCCGGAGCACAGTTCATCATCGATGTCTGTCCCTTCTGCCACCTCCAGTTCGACGGAATCCAGAAGGACACGGATTTCAACATCCCCGTCCTCCACCTGTCACAGCTCCTCGGTCTCGCACTGGGAATGGATGAGAAGCAGCTCGCATTCTCTACCCACATCACCCCTGTGAAACTCTGAGTTCAAAATCATTTAAGGGAGGGGGACCTCCCTTTCCATTCTTCTGTAATTTTTAATCGAAGCCTTCTTGGTTTTTTAGGAACCTTCTTTCTCAGCCCTTATGTTGGACGGGACGCCCTTGCCCTTCGCTATCATTTCATCGATTGCATTCGGGTTATAGGTTCTGGAGAAGTAACCTACAAGGATGTAACCAACGATTCCCAGAAGACTGGTGGAGAATGCTACTATGGCGATCATGCTCTCGATATCGGTGGCGAAGAAGAAGAGCAACACTACCTGAAGATTGCTCAGCACCAGGAAAATCGGCGCCCAGATGTAGGCTTTCCTGAGGACCTGCAGAAGCGGCGAGGCCAATCTGCTGAGCAGATAGAATGGCATCATGAGGGTATACGATCCCAGTGCCATGATCAGATCGGTCTCAAGTTCTCTGGTATCGCTGTTAGTGAATAGTTGCACGACCTGAGGTGTGAACACCTCTAAGAAGATCACCGCGATCGCAGACAGACCTATCAATAGAAGTGTGGAGAACACCATCGTGGATTTCATGGAGGCGATGCGGCGTGCACCGGCCGCGACCGAGCAAACTGGGAGGGTAGCGGCCCCAACGGAATCGGATAGTATGGTGAACAGATAGATTACCGTGAACGCTATGCCATGTATCGCAACGGCATCCCCTCCCAGTTTGTCGAGCAGGATGATATTCTGTACCAGTATCGTCAGTCCACCTAGGAACTCTTCCAATGTTTTGGGTCCCCCGAGGCCAAGTACTTCTCTGATGTGGGCCAGGGTAGGCTTGCTGAGTTTAGGTTTGATGTGGTATCTTCCGCTCTCTAGCAGAATGAACGCGATAATCACTGATGTCAAGGATCCTAGGACCGTGGCCGCTGATGCTCCGGATATCCCCCATCCCATTACATAGACAAATATCGGAGTTAATACTGCATTGACAGGTACGCTTATCAGGCTACAGGCGGTCATGGCCTTGATCGCCCCGGTAGCCTTCAGGAAATTGATTGCTATTCCCGTCATGATCAGTATTGGGGACCCAATGGCCAACGGGATGACATAGTCCATCGTGAGGCTCCTGATCTCTGCTTCATCCGTATCGGATAACAAGAGCTCGGTACCGAATATGAGAAAGAGGATCGCAGGGATTGCAACGACTAGTCCGAGGTATACGGCCGTACCTGCCATTTCGTTTGCGGACTTGTAATCAAATTTTCCGAGACGATATGCTATACATACGCATGCGCCTGTACCGATACCAATCCCCAAGGCCGCAACGATCGAATAGATGGGAGTCACCAGAGATACCGCGGATACTGCCTCTGCGCTCACATTGGCTATCCAGAATGTGTCCAAGAATCCATTCACTTTGATGACTATGAAAGTAAGTGAGACCATCAAGAACATATGGACGATGCTTTTCCTAGGGTGATCTAACATCCCATTAAGAGTAGCATCCGAGTTGGACATATAATCCAATAGACAGTTATAAGTATATATCAACTACACGATGGTTGTGCTTCGTTGACTTCGTGTTAATCCACAAGAAACGATTGGCATCAATTAGATATCGTAATCTAATTTATGTTGAGTTAAATTTATATAAAAGCGGTACGCACTTCTACATATCTTTTAATACAGCGATATAATCGCTCGCTCAGTAAAAGGTGTCTAAAATGGCAAGACAGCAAGCAGCACGTAAGGTGAAGGACAAGTGGAAGGCAAAGGAGTGGTACAAGATCCACGCCCCCAAGATGTTCAACGAGGCAGAGATCGGAGACACACCCTCGGCAGACCCCGAGTTCGTGATTGGACGTACCGTAGAGGTCACAGT
>JAFUHJ010000094.1 GCA_017468935.1 Candidatus Methanomethylophilaceae archaeon | reverse complement strand
CATTGGCACTCTTCTCTGGCCTTGTCCTGGTGTCACAGGACAACGATGCGGATGACGAGTAACCCTCCAAATAGTCACGAACCCCGATTTCCCGCCATACGAGTATATGGTGGCCGACAGTTACGAAGGGATAGATATGGACCTGTGGAAGGCCATATCGAAGGCTCTGGGTTGCAAATACAATTTCCATGTCATGGATTTCGATTCCATAATAAACGACATCCAGAGCGGCAAACACGACGTCGGTGCCTCCGGTTTTACAGTCACCGATGAAAGGAAAGAGATGATCAACTTCACCACCACCTATGCAAAGGCGCATCAGGTTGCGGTCGTCCTCAAAGCAGGACCTCATGCCGATGTGAAGAGCTATGAGGAACTTCTGGGCAGTGAAGTGGGAGTCGAATCCGGAACGACCGGCTATTATCTCTCTTCGAATGTGTTCGGCGAGGAATATGTCACCCCGTACAACACATACACGGATGTTATCGAGGCCTTGAAGAGGGGCTACGTATCCGTTGTAATCCTCGATGACCTGGTCGCGGAATCCTTCGTGGAGAAGTACACCGAACTGAAGATCTTGGACATCGAGATCCCCGGTGACGAGACCGAGGAGTATGCCTTCGCGATCAAGAAATCCAACACGAAGCTCCTGCAGTACACCAACAAGGCCATGGAATACCTTGAGGGAATGGGAGTCATCGACGATATCTTCGCTTACTACGGAAGCATCGGTTATGACCCTCAGGAGGAGGGATATTTTTCCGCTCATCCCGAGAAGCTCGATGACATCGATGTGGTGATCCAGTACAGACCGGACATCAAGTACACCATCGAGATCGCCAGCAATCCCGACTTCCCCCCTTACGATTACACTGTTTCGGGACAGTTCGAAGGTATCGACATGGATATCTGGAGAGGGATCGCCCATGTTCTGGATTGCGAGGCCAACTTCAACTTCATGGAGTTCGATTCCATCATCAATGCCATCGACTCGAAGAAGTACGATGTCGGAGCGTCGGGATTCACGGTCACCGATGAGAGGAAGGAGACAGTCAACTTCTCATCCACCTACGCGGTGGCATACCAGAAGGTGCTCCTCCTGAAGAACAGCCCTCTGGTGGATGCCAAGAGCTGGGAGGATCTGAAGGGTTACCAGGTGGCCGTGGAATCTGGAACCACAGGATACTACATCTCTGCAGATGTATTCGGTGACAGCAGCGTATCGCCGTTCAACACATACTCCGAGGTCATCGAGAGCGTCAGGACCGGCCATGTCGGCTTCGCGGTGCTCGACGACCTTGTCGCGGTATCGTATGTGGAGAAGAACCCCGACATGTTCACCATCCTCGATGTTGAACTGCCCGGTGCAGAGGCTGAATACTACGCTTTCGTCTTCAACAAGGCAAGCACAAAGCTTTGGATTACACCAACAGAGCGATGGCGTATCTCGAAGAGACCGGAGTGATCAAGGACATCTTCGCATACTACGGCGACATCGGATACGATCCAGAGATCCCTGGATACTTCTCCGCACACCCCGAGGCACTGGCTGCCATCCAGGTCATCGATCACTATTCTCCGGAGACCGAAGACTCGGGAGACGACCAGAACTTCTTCGAATGGCTTTGGTCCGAGATTGTAAAGAACTTCGTGGAGAAGGACCGTTACCAGCTCATCATCATGGGTCTTCAGAACACCGTGTTCATCACCATCATCGGTCTCGCATTGGGTCTGCTCATCGGTATCATCTCCGCTATAATCAGATCCTACCACGACATGCGCAACAAGTTCAAGATCCTGAATGCGATCGTGAGGGTATACATCACAGTGATACGTGGAACACCTATCCTGGTCCAGCTGCTGATCATCTACTTCATCGTCTTCGCATCGTCGGGACTGAATTCGATCGTCATAGCCGGAATAGCTTTCGGTATCAACTCGGGAGCATACGTCGCCGAGATAGTCCGTGCCGGAATCAACGCTGTCCCGAAAGGACAGCTCGAAGCTGCGGAGAGTCTCGGAATGACATTCAACATGGCCATGGTCACGGTCATCATGCCCCAGGCCGTCAGGAACATCCTGCCTGCTCTATGTAATGAAGGAATCTCGCTGCTGAAGGAGACCTCCATCGCCGGATACATCGGAATCGTCGATGTCACCAAGGCAGCGATGCTGATCAGATCCCAGACCTACAGCGCGTTCGTACCGCTGATCGGTGTGGCGCTGATCTATCTGATCATAGTCCTGTTCCTGCAATATCTCGTCGGAAAACTTGAGAAGAGGTTGAACAATGCCTACAGATGAAGTGTTATTGGAAGTGAAGGACCTCCACAAGTACTTCGGGGACCTCGAAGTCCTCAAAGGGATAAGCACGGAGGTCAGAAGAGGAGAGGTCGTGGCGGTCGTCGGACTGTCGGGATGCGGTAAATCCACATTCCTCAGGTGCATCAACCAGCTCGAAGTACCCACATCCGGGGAGATAATCTTCGAAGGCACCAACACGCTGGACGGCTCCATAGACATCACCAAGCTGAGGGAGAGGATCGGAATGGTATTCCAATCGTTCAATCTCTTCCCCAACATGTCGGTGAAGAAGAACATCATGCTGGCCCCGGTCAAGCTTAAGGTCATGACCGAGGAGGAGGCATCCGTCAAAGCTGAGGAGTTGCTCAAGAGGGTAGGTCTCGCAGACAAGGCGGACGAATATCCGATGAAGCTCTCCGGAGGACAGCAGCAGCGTGTGGCGATCGCACGTGCCCTGGCGATGAACCCGGACATCATGCTGTTCGATGAGCCCACATCGGCTCTGGACCCCATGATGGTCGGAGAGGTCCTGAACATCATCAAGGAGCTCGCCGAATCAGGTATGACTATGATCGTCGTCACCCACGAGATGGGATTCGCCAGAGAGGTCGCCGACCGTGTGATGCTCTTCCACAACGGAGTCGTCGTCGAGGACTGCACACCGGAGAAGTTCTTCAACGAGAACGACAACCCTCAGGTGAAGGAGTTCCTCTCCCATCTGATCTGAAACCCTATTCCCGGCCGGAAGGCCGGGCCTTATCTTTGGTGATTCTATGGAACTGGAGGTCCTCGATTACGAACTCACGGTATGCAAGCTGAACGATGTGGCGGATGCGATGATGTCCGGAGAATTCTTCTTCCTCGGACGTACGAAGGATGAGATCTCACTGGTCTGCCCGACCGAGGATGTACCTGCAACCACCATATCCAGCGAGGACGGTTGGAGAGCGTTCAGGATATGCGGGACCTTGGATTTCTCGCTCATCGGCATCCTTTCGAAGCTGACGACCGTACTTGCAGAGAGCGGGATCGGTGTCTTCGCGGTGTCCACCTACGATACGGATTACATACTGGTAAGGGACAAGGATCTTGAACCGGCGATGAAGGCACTGGAAGATGAGGGATACATCTTCAAGCAGTAATAACAGGAATGGTGCGATGGCCGGGAATCGAACCCGAGTACCTACCTTGGCAAGGTAGGAGTCTAACCGCTAGCTCACCATCGCAGCAAGCCACTGATTGTCTAATTCCATTTAAATCTTATTGATGGCTCCAGCCATTGCTTTATAAGCTCGCAATCTGGAGAGCTTGGTTCATCTGCGATAAGCGAACCTGAGTCCGCCTTCGGTGATCCTGATATCCACATTCTGGGTATAGTACAGTTCACCGTCTACATTGATACAATCATCGTCCTTGGCGATGATCGAACACTCCTTGGTGCAGATGACCTCCATGTTGGGCTGACTGTCCAATTTGCCCCTCGCCATCGCTGCGAAGTTGGCGAATCTCCTGAACATACTGCTCTCATGGAGAATCATTAGCTCGAACTCACCGTCCGTGAAGCTGGATTTGCTATTGACCCTTATACCCCCGCCAGCATATCCTGTATTGATCACGGAGACGAACTCCGAACGGACATCCCTCGTGGTGCCGTTCACCGTTATGGTATAGTTCCTAATGTGGACTCCGAAGAGCATCTTGAAGGCCTGATAGAAGTAGGTCCTCCCCTTCTCCTTGAAGTTCTTGACCAGGTCCGCTCCGAAACCGTATGAAGCAAGAAGGAAGCCTCTGTACTTCCCGTTGACCATGAAACAATCGGCACGTAGGTCCGTTTCTGACATCACATGCTCCAGGACCCCCTCGTCCGAACAGTCGTCACCGTAAACGGAGATGAATGAATCGTTGCCTGAACCGTATGGAAGGATGGCAAGCCTGACATCCTTGTCCTTTAGAGCGGTCAGAACCTCTGAGACGGTACCGTCCCCTCCTGCAGGGATTATGGTGGAACATGTCTCGGACATCTCCAAGGCCAGCTTACCGGCATCACCTGGACCCTCTGACTCGCGGTACTCATACTTGATCTGAAGGGAATCCAAAAGGACCAGTAGGTCCCTCATCCTTCCTTTGTACTTACCGCCGGCTGCCACTGGGTTGTATATGATGCCTATCATTCGTTTATGGTATCTGGGACTTTCATATTTTAACGAAATGGTCATAGCGGACCGACTTTGTATATCGTCCCAGCTTCCCACAGTTATATAAACGGTATGACTTTGCCATCATATCGGATGTGCAGACGATGACTGGATTCCCGGACCTAGGCCTGAACAAGAAACTCCTCAAAGCGGTGGAGGAGACAGGATGGAAGACACCCACCCCCATCCAGGAGCAATCGATACCAGTGGGTCTGATGGGAAGTGACCTCTTCGGAGAGGCCCAGACAGGTACAGGTAAGACCGGGGCTTATGCGCTAATCGTCCTCGGAAGGACGAAAGCTGGTCAGGAGAAACCATCCACCGTGGTCCTTGCACCCACAAGAGAGCTGGCCGATCAGGTCGCGAAAGAAATGAAGGTTTTGGCCAAGTACACCAAGCACAACATAGCGGCGATCTACGGGGGAGCATCATACGGGAAGCAGATAGATGCCCTGGAGAACGGATGCGACGTTGTCGTCGGTACCCCCGGAAGGATTCTGGATCTCCAAGGCAAGGGCATCCTCGACCTCGGTCAGATCAAGGAACTCGTCCTTGACGAAGCAGACAGGATGCTCGACATGGGATTCGTAGAGGACATCGAGAACATAATCTCAATGACTCCCGATTCCAGGCAGACGCTGATGTTCTCGGCGACACTGAACGATGAGGTCCGCGACATCGCCGCTAGGTCCATGAAGGAACCTGTGGAAGTCTCCGTATCCCATGATGCTGTCGTGACCGATCTCGTCAGGCAGTACTACATCGAGACCCCCCGCAACAAGAAGATAGACATCCTCAGGGACATCATGGCCAACGGCAATCCCAAGATGCTCGTGTTCTGTTCCACCAAGATCATGGTCGACGATCTGTACGATGGATTCAGCAAGGAGGGCATGAAGATAGGTGCCATCCATGGCGACATGCCCCAGGACAGGAGGCAGAAGACTATCAGGGGCTTCAAGAACAACAGGATGAAGGTCCTGGTGGCGACCGATGTCGCTGCCAGGGGAATCGACATCGACGATATCGAATGTGTCGTCAACTACGATGCCCCGATAGACCCGGAGACATACACGCACCGCATCGGACGTGCCGGACGTGCCGGAAGGACGGGCGTATCGATAACATTCATCTCCAACAGGGAGGACCGCAGGATCCCCGCCTACGAGGAATTCATGGATAGGAAGGTGGAGAGGGTCACTAGGAAGCAGATCCCCAACCTCAGGATAGACAATCCGGAACTGAAGGCCCTCCATGCCGACGAGGTGATCAAGGAGCAGCCTGCCGTCTCCCACAGGAAGAAGATCGATGCCACCATTCGCAAGGACGTCACCATCAAGGCGGACATGGTCGTGCTCTCCCTGGATTTAGGGAAGAACGAGGGCATAAACCGCACCGATCTGGTATCGTACATCTCCGGCTGTGCCGGGATCCCCGAGGACAGTATCGGCCGTATCGGTCTGTCGACCAAGACATCCTTCGTCGAAGTGGGATCGGATGATGCCGAGAACGTCATCAGGGCGGTGAACACCACCAGATTCAACGGCCGCAAGGTCAGGGCATCGTACGCTCCCCAGAAGGAGAGATGCAAGGACAAGCTGGCCAAGAAGAACTGAGCCCGATCGATCATTGATTCTGGAGAAAGGTTGCCCAGGTCCGTGGATCAGGACTCGGAGTACTCCGTACGTTGTACGGAGCCCGAATCACCCCTACATCCCGACGACCGGTACCCGAAACGATCCTACCCTCTCGGACAGGAACGGTTGCTATCATCGCAATACCGCCGCGGACCTGTTCTGGTACATCGAGTCTAGGGTATCTGATATAACCGTTACTGATGTTTGCACGGTGAAAGTAGAAAACGAACGAACCCTTTATTTAATATATAAAGAGAAAAATGCGCAAACAGAAAAGAAAGGGTTGTCTGTGTCGGTCACAGGCAGTTGTTTCAGATCAGTGATTGATATGATCTCAAATTTCACAGAGATAGGCATACCGGAAGATATCGCAAAAGCAATGGATGACATGGGATGGTCGGAACCCACCCCCATCCAGGTAAGTGCTGTCCCTATGGGTCTCGAGGGCTTCGACATGTTCGCCCAGGCACAGACGGGAACTGGAAAGACCGGTGCCTACGGATCCATCGTTCTGGGTACCATACCCGCTCAGAAGAAAGTCCCCTCGGCCATCGTCCTGGTCCCCACAAGGGAATTGGCGAACCAGGTGGCAGGGGAACTCACAAAACTCTCCAAGTACACCAACCATGTCACTCTCCCCATCTACGGAGGAGCTAGCATTGAGGGCCAGATCAAGAAGCTCCAGCAGGGATGCGACATCATCGCCGGAACACCCGGACGTGTAAGGGACATGGTCACAAGAGGAGTCCTGAACCTCACGGAGATCACCACCATGGTGCTCGATGAGGCTGATAGGATGCTCGACATGGGATTCATCGAGGATATCGAGTACATCCTCAAGGCGATGCCCTCCAAGAGGCACACCCTGCTCTTCTCCGCTACCATGCAGGAGAACGTCAAGCAGCTCGCCTACGATTACATGACGATGCCCAAGGAGATCTCCGTCTCGCAGGACGAGGTCGTTCTGGACAACATCAAGCAGTACTACATCTCCGTCGGAAGGAGGAACAAGTCCTGGGCACTGTGCAGGATCCTTGATATCGACAAACCAAAGGCGCTGATATTCTGTCAGACCAAGAAGATGGTCGACGTCCTGGAGGAGAGGCTCAAGGAGCTGGACTACAAGATCGAGGCCATTCACGGGGACATGCCCCAGTTCAAGAGGGAGAGGGTCCTCAAGGACTTCAAAGGCGACGGGGTCGACGTGCTCATCGCCACCGATGTGGCCGCAAGGGGTCTCGACATCGATGATATCACATATGTCATCAACTACGACATGCCCGACGACATCGACACCTACATCCACCGTATCGGTAGGACCGGCAGGGCCGGAAGGGAGGGAATCGCCGTATCGTTCGTCACATCCGAGGAGAAGCACCTCGTCAAGGAGTTCGAGATGCGTACCGGAATGGACATCCAGAAGAGGGATGTTCCTGAAGCGGAGGAAGGTACCAAGGACACCATCAGGAAGGTCGTGGACTACGACCAGATCTCCGATGTGTTCGGAATGTGCAAGTTCGAAGTGAACCTCGGAAAGAACGACGGATTCAAGAAGGTCAGCCTGGCGGACTTCATCATCCGCAACGCAAGGCTCAGGGACGTCGCCATCGGTAAGATCCAGATCGGTGACGATTCCTCCATCGTCGAGGTGCACAAGGACTTCGGAAACAGGATGACCATGGATCTCACCAAGGTCAAGTTCAAGTCCAAGAAGATCATGGTACGCGTCATCCAGGATTGAATATCATTTACCGGTGCTCCGGCACCGGATCCTTCTCATGAACACCAAGCAGTCCGTCGAGGCCATCGACCTCATTCTAAAGCATTTCGATCTTGAGGACTTCGAAGGCATAGGTTACAATGGCAACACACCTTATCAGATACTCGTATCCACCATCCTTTCGCAACAGACCACGGAGAGGAATTCCAGGAAGGCATCTGAGACGCTCTTTGCCGCATGTCCGGGACCTCAGGAGGTCTACGACACTCCTGCAGAGAGGATAGAGGAACTGGTGTTCTCCTCAGGTTACTACAGGCAAAAGACCAGGTGCATCAAGGATGTCACCAAGATGATCGTTGAACAGTTCGACGGCATGGTACCGGACAATGCGGATGACCTGATGAGGCTTCCCGGAGTTGGGAAGAAGACCGCTGCCTGCGTTCTAAGGTACGCGTATGGGAAACCCTCGGTGATCGTCGACACGCACATCAACCGCGTCTCGCAGAGACTGGGCATATCGGATTCTAAAAGACCGGAGGACACTCAGAGAGCGATCGTGGATACGGTACCCCAGAACAGATGGGACGACCTTGACATCTCATTCATAACCCTTGGCAGAAGATATTGCAGGCCCAGCAATCCAGACTGTGATGAGTGCCCAGTATCACATCTATGTCACCAGAATAATCAGTGTCAGAATTAATTCATGTTTTGACACTGTTTGATAATCATGGATTATTCAGACTGCCCGCTGTCCGGCGGAATTGGGTGTGAGCAAATCCACACTGTATCGCCGCATGTGGGAATCCGTTTGATAGTCGAAGTGAATCAGAAATCGTCCAGGCTCAGCGTATTAGGCCTCTTAAGAAGGAACGATTCCTGATTGCCCTGGATGACCTCATCGTCATCGTTGAGATGGCCCATCAACAAGGGCGAGTCCACGTCATGCAGCTTGTGGTTGTCGAACGCTTTCATGGGATTCGTGTTGGCATAGCAGTACTTGCATCCGTTCAGACACGTGTCGTACCATCCTATGTCCCTGCTCTCGATGCAGTGACATCCCTTGCGCATGCCCCTATGCTTGATGTTACGGAAGACGACACCGTTGGCATCGCCGATCTCGTCCAGGGTTAGACAGGCACCCTTGGTTATCCCGTACATGGATAGATCAAGGTCGCACATGCATGACTGCAGTTCCAAACCTACATCGGATGCGATCCTTCCCATCCCCTCCGCCAGACGTTCCCTGTCGTCACCTCTGAAAGGGATTATCTCCGGCATGTTGAACGGCACCTTATCATAGTACTGGACGAAACTGAAGATGCACTTCCTCACGTAGGGTGCGATCTCATTCGCCATGTGTGAGAATGTTTCCAGATGCCTCTCTATGGTGTAATGCTCCGTCAGCAGGATCGGATCGTATCTCCATACCAATCTTTTCCTTCCGACCTGTTCTGACAGTCTCTTCAAAATATCGATGCTCTCGTCTATGGACGGCACACCGGGTTCCACATCCTTGCCGTAGGCGGTTATGGTGTAGTAGAAGAAGGTGTTGAAGCGGTCGGTTATCCTGTATAGGTCGTCCAGTATCGGCTCGTAGTTCTTCGAGCAGAACACGACGCAATCAACCTTATCCGGTGTGAGATCGTAGCGCGAGACCTTGTTCGGGAACATGGGATTCCTGGATAGGACATATCCCTCATCGAACCTCTTCAGGAGCCATGGTGTGAAGTACTGGACAGTGTCCGTCCTTCCGCCGGTGTTGATTATCATATAATGATGCCGGGGAGACCCCGGCTGAAATGTTTCACTGCTCGATCAGGACGAGCACGTCACCGATCTGGATGGTCTCGACGGACTTTCCTTCGAGCATGAGGGCTTTCTCCAGCTGGAAGAACTCCGCGGGGACCGAGATGGTCTCTCCGTCCGCCTGGATCTCCAAT
>JAFUHJ010000093.1 GCA_017468935.1 Candidatus Methanomethylophilaceae archaeon | reverse complement strand
GGGACTGAAGTTCTCCGCCGCTGGCGTGGCATCGATTGTCAGACCTCTTACGGACTGGCTGTACAGCTATCTCGCGATAGCCCCGATAGCAGTGGATGTCGATCTCGGGGCGGACCCCATCGAGACTCAGAAGCTGAAGGATTTCCTTGGATCCATAGACTACGCCCAATCCTTCGGGCAGGAACCAAAGGTGGGTTCCGACATCGTCCTATGCGAAGGCATAACCGCCATGACCATGAGGCTCAACGGAGAGTGCAGGATAGGCATCCCCATAGGTCATTCCACCATGGGGTTGGACGATGTTATCCCTCGTCCCGTATATGGGATCCAGGGCGCGTTATACATCCTGGATGAGATCCTCCACGGCGTGCGCAGTTCCTGATCATACCTTCCTGGTCTTAAGCAGGTAGTGGTTCAGCAGGAAGAACGCCACCATGAACACCAGCATGACGATCAACGAGATCCAGGGGAAGTCCAGATTGTCCGGCAGACAAGCGGCCCTTATTGTAAGGCTCGAGTGGGTCAGCGGGAGCACATAGAGTATCGCTTGGAACACGGGATGCAACGAATCGACCGAGAAGAACGTACCGCACAGGAAGGTCATCGGAAGGATGACCAGACTGTTGAACGTCGCCATGCTCGCATGTGATTTCGCTATCAGCGCGGCGGCCATCCCCAGCATGGAGAATGTCACGCAACTCAGGATCACGCATGCCACCGCGAGAGGCGTCAGCTGAAGGTCCGGTGCAAGGAACAGTCCGATGGTGTACATCACGAAGCATCCCAGAAGTCCCCTGATGAATCCCAATGTGGACTTACCGAGGATGATCGCAGAGAGGCTAAGCGGACACATCATCATCTCGTCGAAGCTTCTGTAGTACAGCCTCTGCACGTTGATCCTCGTGGACGTGGATGAGAACGATGATGACAGCGAGCTCAACGCCATGATACCGGGGATGACGAACGCCACGTACGATACCCCGATGTCGGTCTCTCCGGTCCTGAGCCCGTATCCGAATGCGATCAGATACAGTATCGGCCCCATGATCGTCATTATGAGCGTGTTCCAGAACGTATGCTTCAGATACATCAGGTCCGCCCAGGCGACGTGGTACACCTGGTGGAAGAATCCGTTGTTCCTCTGATATTCGGTCATCTCTGATCACCTACCGATTTTCCGGTGAGCTCTACGAAGACATCCTCCAGGGACGTCCTTCTCATGATGGCATCCTCAAGATGGTTGTCGGTGATGTACTGCTGTGCATCCGCCATGTGGGGGAAGTATCTGTACACGGTCTTCTCACCTTCCATGTTCTCCACGCACATCTTACCGGTCCTGTTGATGAGTTCCCTCGGTGTATCCAAGGCTATGATCTTACCATGGTCGATGATGCCGACCCTGTCGCAGAGGACCTGGGCCTCTTCGATGTAATGCGTGGTAAGGACTATGGTCGTACCGGTGGAGTTCAGTCTCTTCACGACATCCCACAGGAGACGTCTGGCGTTGATGTCCAGTCCGGTGGTGGGCTCGTCGAGGAACAATACCTTTGGCTGATGCAGCATCGCACATACTATGGCCGCTCTCTTCTTCCATCCTCCGGACAATGAATCTACTGGTTTGTCAAGGTACTCTCCGAGTCCGAAGTAGTCCGAGAGTTCGGCTATGCGCTCTTCCCTCTCCTTCTTCCCCATGCCGTGGTACATCGCATGGGAGATCATGTTCTCTCTGATCGTCAGATCCTTGTCGAGAGAGATCTGCTGTTGGATCACTCCCATGTACTTCTTGGCCTCGGTCTGGTCCTTCGCTATGTCGATGCCGTTGACCAGTACCTGTCCGGATGTGATGTTGGTGAGTGTGGAGATGCATCTGACCGTCGTCGTCTTCCCTGCACCGTTGGGCCCGAGGAAACCGAACAATTCCCCATCATGGACCGAGAATGAAATGCCGTCCACGGCCACCTTGTCATCGTACTTCTTGACAAGGTCCTTAATCACTATCACATCGTTGTTTTCGGACACTGACATCGACCTGGATGTTGTATCCACCAGCCCCGTATTTATGCTATTGCAGTTAGGCTTTCCTAACATCTGGATATGCGGGTCAGAGGATGTTTCCGTCCCTGCGGATCACCGTCTCTTCCATGGTAATGTCCTTCCCGGACATCTGTATCGCGGCCTGCACGATCTTGGAGAGCTGACCGCAGCAGGGGACCTCCATCCTGATCACTGTGACCTTGTCGATGGGGTTGTTCCTGAAGATCTCGATGAGCTTGTCGAACCTCGACCTGTCGTCGAGTTTGGGGCATCCGATGACCAACGGGTCCTTGCCGACGAACTTATCATTGAAGTTGCTGACCTTGAACGCTGTACAATCCGCACCGATGACCAGTGTCCCCTTCAGGAAATCCGACATAGGGGACACGAGGGCGAGCTGTATAGGCCATTGAACTCCGGGTACGGCCATCATGTTGGGGTGTCCCATAATCACATTGGGCTGGGGAACGATATCGATCCTTTCGGAAGGCACATCCTCGACGAAGGAGATTGCATCCTGAGGACACGCGGGGAGACAGTCGCCCATTCCGTCGCAGAAGTTGGGTCTGACGAGTTTCGCCTTCCCGTCCACCAATGCAAGCGCACCCTCGTGGCACGCATCCACACAGAGTCCGCATCCGTCGCACTTGGATTCATCGATCTTTATCGTCTTGGTCATACCGCTGGTATCGGAACCTTAGATTTAGAAGTTCTTGGTGGTCCTCTGTTTGTAGAGGAAGTACAGGAACAGAGGGCTTCCCAGTAACGCAGTGATGACTCCTGCCGGAAGCCCGCCAGGAAGCATCCTCACGATGATGTCTCCGATCAGGATGAGCAGGGTTCCTGCCATCGCCGAAAGCGGGATGAGGAGCCTGTTGTTGTTTCCGGTGAACAGCCTGGTGATATGAGGGGCTACGAGACCGACGAAACCGATCGTTCCAGAATAGCAGACACATATGGCCACACCTAAGGATACAAGGGTGAAACTGACTATTCTCAATCTTACGGGGTTGACACCGAGGCTTTGAGAGATATTGTCACCTGCTGTCAATATGTTGATCTTCTTAGCAAGGATTGTGAAGGCGATGATCATCACTATTGCGATCACTACCAAGGGGAGAATGTCGCCCCACTCGAGCTTAGAGAGAGTTCCGAGACTCCAGATATAGATCTCCTGAAGGCTTTCTTCGTCTGTGTTGAATTTGATCAATGTGGTGAATGCCGAGAACACATACATCATTCCGATTCCGACCAGAACTATCATGTTCGGGGTCAGGCGTTTGAATGTCGTAATCAGAACTATTACCATGGCAGGCAAGAGTGCGAATAGGAATGCATTGGCCGCTGTGGCCGAATCCTTTTCGAGACCGGGAATTATCGAGAATCCCAGGGCAATGGATACAGTTACACCGAACAGAGCCGCGGAGGATATTCCGATCGTATATGGTTCTGCCAGAGGGTTGTGTGTGACCGACTGCATGACGGAACCGGTGACTGCCAGAGTCGTACCGATAGCGATAGCACCGATTGCACGCGGCATATCAACCTCGATGACCACATAATCGATCATCTTCTCGATGTACGTCTGAGGTTCGATCCCATTGATCCTATTGATGATGGCCTGTATGGATTCCTCGAAAGTGACATCGAAGCTGTTGACGGAGAGGGAGAAGATACTTAGGATCGCAGTTATCGCGATCAGGATCAGCGATACGCCTACCACTTGTTTGCGTTTTGCCAGGTACTCTTTACGATGCTTGGATTGGATCTTTCCCTTCATCATATCACCACACATTCTTCCTTTGTTGGATAATCAGATACAGGAAGATAGGGGCACCAATTGCGGAAGTTATCTCACCGACGGGGATT
>JAFUHJ010000092.1 GCA_017468935.1 Candidatus Methanomethylophilaceae archaeon | reverse complement strand
AGAAAAGTCCCGGGGTCTCCCCCGGTAAGATTCATTCCCTCTTCGCAGGGACGAGGAACTCCGCGATACCGAATCCGACCCTTCCTTCATAGGTGGTCTGAGATATGGTCTCGATGAGCATCATATCCTTGCTGCCCTGCATAGGCAGCTGGGCATGTTGCAGGATATTCGCCTCGATCCTGTATGATTTGCCGCTCTTCCCGTTCATCGTCATGGTGTAGGAAGCAGGGATGTTTCCGTCGTAACCGATATCGATATCGATCTTGACTATGGGGTCGTTGGAATCCTTCGTTCCGACGAATCCGGCATCCACATCGCCCATCTGGGTGGACAGCTTGGTGGCGTTCCATCCAAGGTCGGTACCGTAGACGGAGTTGAGCCAGAGCCACATCTTGGGGGATCCCCAGTCGCGAACACCTTCGCTCTTGTCCCTCTCCCCTGTGGCCTCGACCTCGAACACATCGTCATCGATCCTGATCGTTCCCTTCACTACACCGAACTGTTCGAAGTGCTCGGATGCGGTCTTGGCAGACAGCTCGGCACCGTGCGCATCGACGCAGTCGTGGTAGTCCATCAGCGGATTAACCGGGATCCAGTCGATGTCCATGGAGGACATGATCGGCACAGGTTCCTTGGACATGTCGAACAGCGGTCCGTTGTATGTGAGCTTGTATCCGCCGTCCTTCTCCTCGAACTTCAGTCCGGAGCATTGCATGTGGTGATCGTCGCATTTCCCGGTGTTCCTGATACCGAATACGCCTTTTTTGCTCATGACGAAGAAGAACACCGATTTCTCGTCCCTGTTCGGTTTGTTACCGATGCGCATGAACGATGTGACACCGTTCTTGGGGTCGAACAGGTTGAAGTAATAGCTCTCGTTCCAATCAAGTTCCGTACTCATTTCGCTTCCTCCAATATCGCTACCTCACCTTTGCTTCCGTCCACGGAGACGAGGTCGCCCGTGTGCAACACAGTTGTCGCTGATTTGACGGCCGTGACCGCCGGGATCCTGTATTCCCTTGATATGACCGCACCGTGGCAAAGGATACCTCCGGTCTCCGTGATCAGTCCTCCGAGCTTGGAGAACACCACGGTCCATCCGGGGTCCGTGTTGCTGGTGACGAGGATCTCCCCCTTCTCCACCTGACCGAGGTCCCTGACGTCCATTATGACACGCACCTTCCCGCGGTAGGTACCGGGGCTGGATGCCGCACCCACCAGCACGGTACCGTGCGACAGGGGTTCGTCATCGAAGTCCACTCCGTTGAGCAGGAACTTCGGCGGGAGCCTGTCGCGATATTTCATGAACTCCGCCTTCCTGGGTGCGATTATGTTCCATATGTTACCGATGTCATCCCCTCTGAGGAGCGCTATCGCTTCGGTGTCCTCGAGGAAGAATATGTCCTCGCGGTCGTCGATCAATCCCTTCTCGAGCAGTCTCCTTCCCTGCTCCAGGAAGATGAGCCTGTTCCTGTACATCATGTGGTCTAGGTAGAACCTCTGGTTCTCCCTGAATATCAGATATGTGCGTGCTAGTTTCAGCACCGTGAACATGAGTTTCCTCTTGAAGAACCCGAGTTCCTTCCTGACCTGCCTCTCGGTCTCCTCCCTGCGTTCGATACCCTTCTCGAACTCCGTCCTGAGGTCGACACCGCTGTCGCACATCTGGATCGCCATACCTATGACGTACTCCGGGTCCTCAGCCCATCTGAGGGCATTGAGCTCCCTGGTACCGGACCTGTGACCGAACTCCTTGATGAATTTGTTATAAGCATCCTTGAAGGGGACGCTGGAGGTTTGCAGCCATTCAACGAACTCGTGTGCATCCATGGATCCGGCCTTGTATCTTGTATCCGGATCGTTCCTCAGGACGACTCCCAGGTCGGAGAATCCTTTGTTGGTCTCGATGGTCTTGTTGTCCTCCAGACCTGCCATCAGGCCTGCGTAGATGGAACCGTCGTCCTTCAGCCATTTCCCGCACCAGTTCTTCACCAGGAGGTTGGTCATGATGGAATGGGACACCATCCCGTAACGGATCAGCTGGTAGTGCTTGGTGGATCCGGTACGTATCCTGTAATACCAATCCGCGAGCTCAGAATCAGATAACCGTGTGAGATCGACGGAATCGAATTCGGCGCACAGCTTCAGGAACCCTTCCGCCCATCTCCTGTAGACTTTGTCGGTCTTCCAAATCATCCCGTCCCTGTCCCTGAAGAGCAGGCAGATCTGGGATTTGACCATCCCAAGGTAGTCGTTGGGATACTTCGAGATCCTCTCCTGTTCCGCACGGGGGAAGTAATCAAGCAATTCCCTTGAACGGATGAGCTTGGGGTAGTGGGCGAAGATCCTCTCCAGAACCGTGGCGGAGAAGTACACCCTTGATTTGTGAAGTTTGGTGAGAGGCCCTGATTCCAGGTCCTTGTAGCCCATCATGTGGGCGCCCTCGTGGTTGACGTAATCCGTCAGCAGCTTCCCCATCACCGTGTAGAACATCGGTGTGGTGGCATCGGCCCAGTATTCGTCGCCGTATCCTCTGGACCAGAGGATGTCATCCTTCTCGGATTGATCGGGGAGTGTGGTGATGGCCCTCGACTGCAGGATGTAGACCTTCCCTGCCTCTACCGCCCACTCTATGTCCTGGGGGCATCCGAAGTGCTCTCTAAGCTTCTCCCCTTCGTCGAATATCAGTTTCAATATGTCGTCATCCGCACAGCGTGCGGAGACCTTGTCCGCTTCGATATCAACAAGTTTGTTCTCCCCGTCGATGAGATAGAATCCCTGTTCCTTGTTCTTGATGACGGCATCGATGACCTTTCCGTCCCTCGATACGATGTACCTGTCGGGAGTTACCAATCCTGAAACTATGGACTCTCCGAGTCCCCATGAGGCCTCTATGACCGTATGGTCCTCTCCCGTGACGGGATCGGATGTGAACATCACTCCGCTGATGTCGGACTTCACCATCTTCTGGACGACCACCGCCATCCCCTGTTCGAGATGCTTCTTGGATGTGTCGTGCCTGTACTTCATGGCCCTGGCGTTCCAATAGGATGCCCAGCAGACCAGCACCTTCTCGATGATGTCGTGCTTCCTCACATTCAGATATGTGTCCTGCTGCCCTGCGAAACTGGCATCGGCCAGGTCCTCCGCCACTGCCGACGAACGTACAGCGAAGTATTCGCCCTCGAGGTTGAAGAAGTTCTTCTTGAGATCGTCCAGTTCGTCCTTCGGAGGTTCGGTGGTCATGAACATCTTGCGGATGGTCTCCGAGGACCTGTCCAGGGACGCATCGTCATCGAAATCCGTATCCCTGAGAACGTCTGCAATCTTCGATCTCAGTCCTGTCAGATCCAGGAACATCTCGTACGCATCCGTGGTGACAGAAAGTGCAGGAGGTACGCTGAATCCGTTCGAGATCATCTTGGCAATGTTGATACCTTTGCCGCCGACAAGGGAGATGTCTAGTTTCGAGTCGTCCAACGGTACGACAGGACGGGGGTTGTCTGAAATCATCTGACTCTGCATCGACGACCCGAATAAAGTCATTATCGTCGATCGACGACTCAGAGCATAGTATCAGAAACAGGAAGCGGGGGTCGGGGCCCCTTCCGGGACCCCTGGTAAAATGCTAGCAAGTGAAACGATCCGGTCAGAAGACCTTGACCTTACCTTCCGATACCAGGCCGAAGCCGAGGTACAGACAGAAGATTCCGTTCAGCAGTGCGACGATACCTAGTACCATGTTAAGGTCCATGTCGGCAATAGCCCCAAGACCCACTATGAGGAATATCAGCGTCGTTGTGCACAGGATCGCTGTCAGCAGTTTGGGCGTTTTGATGATGAGCGACCATGCAATCGTCATCAGGAAGAGAACGGCGAAACCGATGTTTCCCCATCCTCCGAGTCCGTAACCCGTTGCGAACACGGCAGCCCCTACGAGTAGGAACACGGTGAATCCGAAGTTGCTCTCGGCCCTGTAGGCTAGGAGTGCGACCAGCCCTATGAGGGCTCCCAGGAGCATGAACAGCTCTGCCGGTGCTCCGTGCTCCTCGGTAAGGCAACCGAGGGCCAGGGGGAATGAGATCGCTGCAACGAGGAAAAGACCGCATGCTGTCGGATCCAAGGGTTTGAATTCAGACATTTGGTTAACCTCCAGAATGATTGTTGCCCGGAGGTCTCCCTCCGGGCTTGATTATGAGGTTTTATTCACCTTCAGAGGTCGTAGTTCTTCAGGTTGAAGTTGGGGACATCCGCGTACTTCTTGCAGCAGTACTCGAAGAACTTGTCCTCGTCGTCGGGAAGTGCGGACAGTTCCTTGATGATTCCCTCGAGAACCTCTCTCTGCTTCCTGGTGAGTTGGAGTTCCTTCGCGTCGTTGTGAGCCTTGATGAGCTCTGCTGCCTTGAGTCCGGCCGCCTTGGCCCTGAGGTAGTAGTTGTTACCCTCGGATACGATCGCCTTTCCGATCTCGTAGGCGTTGTCGTATGCGAGGATGTGTCCCTCGGGTCCTCTCTCCCTGTCGGTGATCATGTACAGGTCCCTGAGTTCCTTCTGCTTTCCGGTCTGGATAGCGGTGTTCATCAGAGCGACCTCGTATCCGAGGGAACCCATCCAGCACTGGACTGAGGTTCCTCCGAACTCGGGGTGGTACTCGACGGACTCGTTGGACCACAGGTCGCAGACCTGAGCCATCAGGTTACCCTGAAGGTCGGCGTGTGCGCACTGACAGTTCTTTCCTTCCTGAGCACAGGGCTTTCCGGCGATGGCCTTACAGATAGGTCCCTCGTAACCGCAGTCCTTGTCGGGTCCGGATGCTCCGCACTCCCAGGCCACAAGGGTCCTGGCGGATGCGATCGCACGGGTGACTGCAGAGTAGGTCCTCTGGACATCCTGGTCTAGCATTCCTCCTGCCATGAACATCGAGGTGTTTGCTCCGGAACAGTTGGTGTCTCCTCCTGCGATGGCCTTGTTCTTCTTTGCGATGTTGACGAACTCGTTCCACACGTACTCCATATCGATGGATCCGAGGTATCCGATTCCGAAGAGGAATGCGACGATATCTCCGTTTGTGGTCGCGTAGTCTCCCAGTTCCTTTCCTCCGAGGGTTTCACATGACAGGACATCTGCTCCGTTCTCACATGCTACCTCTGCGCACTGGAAGAGGTGCTCGGGGTACTGGTGCTTTCCGCCCATTCCGGGCCTGTATCCCTCTTCTGCCTCACGCTGGTCAGGGATGGTCTGCCTTACCGCACAGTTGATTCCGTACTCCTCATAGTACTTCTCACAGATTGCTTTCTGTCCCTCTACGACGGGTGTTGCCATCTTGGGGTCTCCCATCTGAGAGATCCACTCAGTCTCAAGCTGGACGTCGGGGAATCCGAGTGTCACACACCTGTTGAGGACATCCTTTGCGATGTAGTCAACGTACTCTTTCCTGAGTTTCTCGGGCGATGCCTCGGAACCGGGCCTGGGTCCATAGTTGAGCTCGGGGATGACCCTTCCTGCTCCGACCTTGATTCCGAATCCGTAGGAGACGGGCTCCTTTGCGTGTCCGAAAACCATCTCATCCGCACTGCCGTATGCCATCTTTGTGTACTTTGCCATATTAATCACGCTCCTACGATGTGGTCCCACTCCTCTCTGATCTTCCTCCAGTCGTATCCCTCGAGGACCTTGTCCGCGATCGGGGGAGTCTGGGGTGCCTTCTCGGAGTAGATTCCGAGGTCGAACGATTCGGAGAAGTCCCTGTTCACTGCACCACCGGCTGCCATGAAGGGAATGTTGATTCCAGCGGCAACGAGCTTTGCGGCGGCGCGGGGGAACGCGGTCATGGTGGTGGTCATGAGTGCGGTTCCGGTCACCATGAAGGGCTTGACCTCCTTGACCTTCGCGACGACGTCATCGACTGCGACGTCCTTACCCATGTCAACGACTGTGTATCCGGAGGACCTCATCATGACAGCGGCGATGTTCTTTCCGATGTCGTGGGGGTCTCCCTCTGCGGCGTGCATGACGACGGTTCCCTTTGTGGACCTTCCACCGGGGATCTGCTTCTCAGCGAGTGCGATTCCGATCTCCATGGTCTTTGCGGCCATCATGATCTCAGGCAGGTAGTAGATGTGCTCTGCGTACAGCTTTGCGACACACTCCATACCAACAACCAATCCGTTGTTGATGATGTCGAGTGCATCCTTAGACTTCAGTGCCTCTGCGACTGCGGGTCCAACGTCCTTGAACTTCATGTAAAGGACTGTCTCTGCAACCTTGTACAGGACGGGGTCCTTGGGCAGCATGGTCTTTGCGATCGCTTCGGGTGTCATTTCATTCTGACCCTCAACGTCGTAGCGCTTCAGAATCTTTGTGAAATCGACTTTAGAATAGTCTATCATTCTTTTTCCTCCTTCTTGCGTTTCGGGTGTTGCTTGCCCAACACCTTACTGTTAGTTGGATGATTTTCGGAAGTATATAATGAAGAGGATGGATGGATGCTCAATCCATGTTCATATATATACTGTGGATGTAACCTTTAAATAATGTTGATTAATCATCAAAATAATTGATTCAGTCAATCAAACCATTTTGAGCACCCTAAGTATATTATTTATTCTATCAGAAGTATCAAGAAACTGCAAGAAGGGCCAGCGATGGCTAGGAGATAATATGAGTTACGGCATTTCATTAGATATTGGTACCAGCGGAACGAGAGGTCACGCTGTCGATCTCTCCACAGGCAAGATCCTTTCCACATCGGTCACCGAATGTCACCCGCTCCCGGGTGCGAACATCATGGACCACCTCACGTTCTGCATTAACGCGGGAACGGAGACGGCCCACAAGATCCTAATCGACACTGTCAACAAGCTGATCGCCACCTTGGGTGTCGACCTCAACCAGGTCGAGAGGGTCAGTATATGCGGTAACCCTATCCAGCTCTCCCTTTTCCAGGGCATACCCGTGGATGATCTCGCATTCGCGGGAGAGAATGCACACAAGGCAAGAGGCATCGTTGAC
Source organism: Candidatus Methanomethylophilaceae archaeon (assembly GCA_017468935.1). Lineage (GTDB taxonomy): Archaea > Thermoplasmatota > Thermoplasmata > Methanomassiliicoccales > Methanomethylophilaceae > Methanoprimaticola. The sequence continues at coordinate 9,440 of JAFUHJ010000092.1, read as the reverse complement.
CAGAAGAGGGACGCAGGGGTGTTCTCTGCAGTGGACGTGGGGCTCAATGTCAAGGACGGTTGCGAGCTGTGCGTACCTCCGGCGATAAGGCATGAGATCGGAGCGGATGCTCTTGCAATGATGTACAAGAGCGGATTCCTCGAGCAGAAGGAGAACTGTCTTGTCACGGATTACGGTACCAACGCCGAGATGGCCCTGAAGATCGGGGATGACATTTACACCGGATCCGCAGCGGCAGGACCCGCGATGGAGGGGCAGTCGATCAAATGTGGTATGCTCGCAGGACCGGGGGCCATATCGGATCTCGAGTATGATTTCCAATACATCTGTAAGGTATTGGACGAGAACATCATGCCCCAGAAAGGATCCAGGTGCGACTTCGCGCTCGAGACCGTCGCCGACGAGGGCCCGATGAGCGGAAAGGCCACCGGTATCACCGGAACAGGGGTCATCGCGGCCGTATCCGCAGTCATGGACTCCCACCTGTGGAGGAAGGGAAAGCTCACCACATCCGACGGAAAGCTCCACCTCCAGGACGGAGTGTACATCGATTCCCATGACATCTCCGAGGCACTGAAGGCAATCGGGGCCATGAGGGCCGGACACTTCACCCTGCTCGAGCATGCGGGAATCAAGTTCAGCGACCTCGACATCATGTACATGGCCGGAGCATCCGGAACATACGTGGATGCCGTCAAGGCAAGGGAGGTAGGGCTCCTTCCGCCCTCCTGTAACACCATCTACCAGTACGGGAACACCTCGCTGGCCATGGCCACGGACATCCTGAAGGACCCCGAGCTCCTGGATACCCTCCAGGACATCGCCAACGGAATCAGGGCCAACCACATCATGTTCGCCGGTGACAAGATCTTCGAGCAGATCTACACCCAGGAGCTCGCCGTCTGCGACGAGGGAATGAGCATGGAGATGTACAACAGGAACAACGCCCTGGCAGGAATTCAGGAGCTTCCCAAACCTAGGGGAATGCCCAAGGTCCACAGGATGGTCCAGCGTGACATTCCCGACCTGGGAGAGAGGGGACTGTACATCCTCCACGATATCGGTACCGAGCTCCGCGGACACATGGAAGGCTGCACCGGATGCAAGAAGTGCGAGAGGGAGTGCCCCGAGCATGCCCTCACCGTCACCGATGACAAGGAGATCGTCGTCAAGACCAAGAACTGTCTTGGAACCGCATGCTACAGGTGTCAGTTCAGCTGTCCAGACAAGGTGTACAAGTACGACAACCTCAAGCTGACAATCTGAGTTGATACCATGGATGTTTTCGTCATCGGAGGATTCCTGGGAAGCGGAAAGACCACCATGCTGCTACAGCTGGCCAAGGTCTTTGTGGACAAGGGGCTGAAGACCGCCATCATCGTGAACGAATCCGGTGAGGTGGGGGTTGACGGAGCTACCATCAAGGCCGAGGGATACAACGCCACGGAGTTGCCCGAGGGGTGCATCTGCTGCACCCTGGTGGGCACCCTCCAGGCCACTCTCAAGAACATCAAGAGGGACCTGGACCCGGACATAATCATCATCGAGCCCACCGGACTCGCCCTTCCCCACAAGGTGAAGCAGTTCGTGCACACCTCGATGATCGACGAGGACTCATGCTCCATCATCGGTCTGGCGGATGTGGAGAGGTTCGACCTCCTCATAGAGAAGAAGGAGGCCTTCTACAAGATGCAGATGTCCGGAGCGGATCTCGTCCTGATAAACAAGCTCGATCTGGCCCAACCCGGTCAGGTGGAGCACATCAGGAAATGGTTCGCCGACAACTTCCCCGGCAAGCCCGTCGAGGCAGTATCAGCCAAGACCGGCGAGAACATGGATAAACTCTTTGAATTCACACTATCCCGTCGAGTAGGAAATATTTGATAAGGAGGGCGGTTACCGTCCCTCCTATCAACCCTACCATCGTTCCAGCCCCTATGCTTATCCTCTTCATCGGAATCAGGAGCGGTACACAGAACAGGATTATCGAGAACCTCCACATGTAAGTGAGAAGGAACGCCGCCGCGAAGGCTATGCCGAAGGCCACGAAGAACCATTTCTCGAATATCAGCTTCTTCAGACTGAAGCGGACGATCCCGTTGTCGTCGATGCTCTCGAACTCTTGGAACTCCGGAGGTATACGGTCGTCCCTGTTGGGCATCTGGCGTACCACATTTCCGCATTCGGGACACTGATATTCGTCGTCCTTCAGATAACGTCCGCATCTGGGGCAGAATTCCATGAGTGTAAGACAGACACCAGATAAATAAGGGTAATCGTGAATGGGTCGGATGAATCGTTGGGTTCAGACATCATCATTCATACCATCTATGAAGTCCAGGTTCCCGTCCCGTACCATCCTGCGATACACCGCTGTCAACACCTCCGAGTGTGTCTTCCCAAGCTTTTCCAGCATCTCATCGGCATCATGCAGCAGGATCGGATCCATGCGCACATCCACCGCAGCGTCTCTCAGGAGATTGGCGTTGCGCAGGTCCAGGCTCTCGTAGATGCGGGATATGTAGCGGTTGTAGCGCACCCCGGATCTCCTTGCCATCGAGCGGATGAGCTCGGTGGTGTTGGAACCGTATTGTGATGCCTTCTTGGTGCGATGCGCCAGGACAGGGAATCCCAGATCAGATACGACGGTCTTGAGGACGGCCTTACGGTCATCGAGGTTCTTAGGGCGAAGTTCATCCGGGTCCAGAAGACCGATCTGCCTGACGACCTCTTCATCCAGATACGGGTACGCCAATCTCTTCTTGAAATGTGATGCGATGGACATCTCGCACGGGATGGAGACCTTCATAAGCCTTTCCACACCCCATTCCGTCACCGCTTCGTATTCGTCATCATCGTCCTCGACGGATTTGGCACAACCTCCGAAATATTCGTCCGACCCCTGGCCGGAGATTATCACTCTCTCGTCCGCTTCCCTGCATACGGTGAACAGCTGCAGGTCATATGATATCGTGAACGGGTCGCTGACCTTCGTGGCCAAGATGAATTCGCGTAAGGTGTCTTCGATATTATCCTCGGATATCCTGCATTGAACCCAGGGCAATCCCAGGATCCCCGCCAACTCCCTTCCGGCGGCCACATCGAATGAATCATCGGTACCGCATGTGTAACATGTCACGGATTTGGCGTATTTCGACGCAACAGCTGCCAGCAATCCTGAGTCCATCCCGCCTGAGAATGCGATCCCGACCCTCTTACCTTCGCAGCTTCTTCTGATCGCGGATTCGATCGCGTTACCGAGTGCTTCGTATCTTGTCAACTGTATTCACCCACGTTCAAGGATCAGGCAAGTCAGAGTAACATTGAGGGGTGATCGAAAGAAGGATCTCCAATGCCTCTGGTCTCTTACTTCGCAACGGTTAATCATGAATTGGGGTATTTTTAGGTTATACAGGTCGCGGACGCGTTCGGAATGAATCATTCCGAGAAGATACTGCATCTCGAGGAGATCGAGGTAGTCTACATACAAAGACCCGTGATACCTGGTATAGAGTGTCTCGGCATCATTGAGGATCCTTCAGATTCGGATTTGTCGAAGGGTGACAGGGTCATTGCTATGATGGGCGAGATAGGCAGGAGCTTCTACGGAAGCTACGCTGAATATGCATTCCTTCCGGCACATCACGTCTTCAAGGTTGATACGGATCTTCCGTGGGACGAATTGGCCGCGATATTGGAAAAATACCTTACGGCAGGGTTTCACGCATAGGATATTCCCAGTTTGTCTGAAATGAACGATGCCATATACGGGAATGATTTGTTGATGAACTGTCCCGCGAATCTATCGAGATAGTCATATATGCCGTTCGCTTCGAACAGATCTACAGTATCCTTCAGGGATTTGCCGTACTCCTCGGCGAAACAAAGCGTGATGCCCGCCTTCATCACTCCCACATCTTCTTCCGAAGGAACGAATCTCTCAGCCACGGTCCACCTCCCTGTCGTATATTTCTAGTATCTTCTCGGGACTCAGGGATGAAAGTTCCGCATCGGACACCAACGCACGGAACGTATCTGACTTCATGAACGCGGTCAGTGCCTCGTTCTGCGTCATTCCGTCGCGCCTCATAAGAAGGCCCGCAACCTTCGCGGCGATCTCCGCAGGGTCAAGGTCCCTTACGATTTCCATCTCATTCGCCCTCTTGCTTCCTATGAATTTCACGTGTTTTAAACCTTGCTCGGTCTTGAATGCGATTTGCTGATCGTAGACTTCCAGTTTCAGTTCGGACAGCATCGTTTCTTTCACTTCAGTACTGAATTGAGACATCGGGATGCCCATCCTTCTGGCCTCTTTTTGATACCTGCGGATGATGATACCGGTAGTCGCATCGAGTGTATCTCCGATGATGATGTCCTCGGGTTTTCCGTACTCCCCATCAATAAAGAGGAGGACGACATCCAGCATTTCCATCGGGTCCTCGATGTGCCTGATGGTGAGCGAATCGTCGTTCCTGGCCCCCTCAGCATCGAAGACATACCAGTTCACGGTACCGTTATCCCTCGCTCTGGCCCAGTCATCGGCACTGTCATAGCTGAGTCCGAAATAGGCGGCTTTACCGAGATCGCTGTCGTTCCTTGCTCTGGAGAAATCAAACTCCTCCGGCTTCAATTCTCTGTCCGTACCATGGAATATCGGCACGGCACTCTGTTTCTTGTCCAATCTTTTCTTCAGTCTTCCGAACATGACATTACTCCGAAATCGGAAAATGGTTTGAAAAAGGTTTGTAAGAGGTCGTCCGATTATCTCTTTGCCTTTGTCATTTGCTCATCTGTCCTGCTGTGTATAGTTTGATAGAGTTGACGATTATAGTGCAAAAAGTGCAATTAATTGCCCTAAAAATATACCAAAAAGGTGTAATTAATTACCCAATAAATATATACAAAAGGTGCAATTAATTATCGATGAGTATGATGGAGAGAAGATATCTGGAAAGGCTGGTAGAATGGAACGAATCCGTAAACCGCAAGCCACTGATCGTATGGGGTGCGAGACAGGTTGGGAAGACGTATCTCATCAAAGATATCTTCGCAGAACGCTATTTTCCCGGTAGGTACATCTATATCGATTGCAGAGAAGAAAGCGAATTTTGCAGATACTGTGAAACCCATACCAAGGCTTCAGAGATCATAGAGTACCTGTCCTTGGACAAAGGAATTACCATAGATTCCTCCATTCTGCTGATATTTGACGAGGTGCAGGAATGTCCTTCGATAATAACTCTGATGAAGTACATGTGTCAGAATCATCGCGAGATACCAGTGATAGTAACAGGCTCCATGGTCAGAATCAGGATCAAAAGAAAGAACAGAGGGCCACAACAGAATGAATTCCTGTTCCCTGTAGGGAAGATAGATGAAATGACCATCTACCCGATGTCTTTCGGAGAGTATCTGTATAACCGCAACAAGATGATGTATGATAAGGTGGTGGAATGCTATCGCTCCAGAATCCCCATGGAAAGTGCATTCCATTCGATGGCAATGGACTATTTCTATGAGTTTTTACTCATCGGCGGAATGCCAGAGTCCGTTTCCGTATACCTTGATACAGGTAGCCTCAACGAATCCAGAAAGGTATTGAAGGCCCTCTACGGGAACTATCTGGCTGACATGGAGCTTTATCAGGCCAGTCCCGAGTCCATCATCAGGACGAGGGCGATCTTCTCCAATATCTGTACCTTCCTGAACAGGGAATCGGAGAATTTCAGTCCTTCCATAGTGGAGAAGGGAGCAAAGAATAGGGATATGAGGTCGCCTATCGATTGGCTCCGGGAGGCGCACGTCATCTACATCTCTAACAAGGTGGAAGGTCATGTCACATTCCCTTTGATGGGATCCAACGGTACATTCAGGATATATCTCGCTGATATGGGGATGTTCTCGTATCAGAGCGGTATCAACCCTACCAGATTCATAACCGGGGATGGGAGGGATACCCTGTCAGGAGTATTCTATGAGAACTATGCCGCAACGGAACTGGGTTCGAAAGGGATACCTCTGTTCCATTGGTGTGGTAAGGGCGATTCGGAATTCGAATTCATACTCGAAGATGACGGTTTCGCAATCCCTGTCGATGTGAAAAAGAAGAAGGGTCCTCTCAATTCTCTCGGAAAATTCCGTGATAACAATCGTTTCAAGTATGCAGTAAAGGTGTCCCGTAACAATTATGGATTCGATGAGACTACAGGCATATTGACCATTCCTTTCTATCAACTGTTCTTATTTGCTGAGGATATGGCAGATGATCGCATCCCCGAGAGCTTGTTCAACGAACGTTGAACGAATCGACAATGGCCTAGTCAGTCATTGGCCGCGAGATGATTGGCCCACAATGATTTGTGATAGGGTTCACTGTAGTATCTCATATGAGGCGGTGGAAGGGTCGCTGACCTTTTTAGCCAAGATATACGTACTTATGCTGACCCCGACACACATCATTCTGCTCTAAACTGACCATTGTACATGGTTCACTCCGAATGTAAGTCATTATCTACTGGATTGTCCATCTCTATGACAATAGGAAGGGTGATACTATCACTTTTTGTGGACAATGCGGATATAACAATTCAGAGGAGCGCACCGAGTGCGTGAACTGCGGTGCCCAGCTCCAACTCGGTATCAGGAGGGAAGCGGCAGAGGTCGAGCGCATAGCGCCGTTCGATCAGAACAAGCTGTACGCGTCCCCTGCGGTACCGGCCACACAGCAGGAACAGGCCCCTGCACCCGGATTCGCTCCGATGCCCCCTGTACCTGTACAGCAGCAGAACGAAGAACTCAGCGGCCATTCGGCCTCGAGCGATTACGATCCCTCCGGAAGGAGCTTCGCGATCCTCCTCTCGGTCTCGGCTCTGGCGATCACACTCGTCGCCCTGTTCGCTCTGCCTTTGGACTTCAACTCGTTCGACAACACTCTGCTGAGAGTAGCTATGTTAGACGGTGAGACCACCGTGATGGCCCTTGTCATCGTGACGCTCGTCGTCTCTCTCGTGTCCCTGATCATGCCCATGTTCAACGTCTTGACGGGTGTACTCCTCATAACGGCCTCCTACATGGCATACAATGACCTGGCAGAGACCTTCTTCCAGCTGTCGAGCCCCGGATTCATCGTATACGTCCTATTGGCCGTATACGTCATCGTGCTCGGTATCGTCTCCATGATCTTCATGAAGAGGTTCATCGACCACAACATCGACGGCGTCCCCGTGTTCAGGGCATGTTACCTTACATGGACCGGAATCCCTCACAACTGAGGGCCGGCCTCAAACCCTTTAACAAACCATTTCGGATTTCTCACCCCGCCAACGATTTATAAAAGAGCCACATATGGAACAATATTCAAGGTGAGCTTATGTCCAAGACGTATGAGCAGATTAACGAGAGGATCCGTTCAGGCAAGGCCGTAGTATACACGGCAGAGGAGGTAATCGATCTCGTGAGGGAGAAAGGCGCCGATAAGGCTGCCGAAGAGGTGGATGTCGTAACTACCGGTACCTTCGGCGCTATGTGTTCATCGGGCGCATTTGTGAATTTCGGTCACGCTTCCCCGGCCATACGCATGACCGACATAAGGCTCAACGACGTCCAGGTGGACGGAGGTCTCGCAGCTGTGGACACGTACATCGGTGCCACGGCCACGGTCCCCGGTCAGAAGGCAGGATACGGAGGTGCGCATGTCATAGAGGACCTGATCGCACACAAGAAGATCCACCTCCATGCCTCCGGTCCCGGTACGGACTGCTACGTCAGGAAGGAGATCGACACCTGGATCACCATCGACGACATCAACGATGCATATCTCTACAACCCCCGTAACTGCTACCAGAATTACGGTGTGGCGACGAACACATCAGACAGGACCATCTACACCTACATGGGAAAGCTCATGCCCAGGATGAAGAACGCCTCCTACAGTTCCGCGGGACAGCTCTCCCCGTTGCTCAACGACCCCCATCTCGAGACCATCGGAATGGGTACCAAGATCTTCCTCGGAGGAGGGGAGGGATACGTCACATGGCCCGGTACACAGTACAAGACCAACGTTGAGGAGGTCAACGGAGTCCCGGTAGGAGGATCAAGGACACTGGCCCTCATCGGCGACATGAGGCAGATGGATGCCAAGTTCATCAGGGGATTGGACATCACCGGATACGGAGTATCCATGGCGGTCGGTGTCGGTATACCCATCCCGGTTCTCAACAAGGACATCATACAGCGCTGCGCCATCTCAGACGAGGAGATATTCTCGGACATGGTGGATTACAGCCAGCCGGTCGACAGGCCTGCGATGGCAAGGTACAGCTATGCACAGCTCAGGACGGGTAAGGTTGAATACAACGGCAAGACCATCAGGACATCTTCATTGTCATCGTACTCCGGTGCAAGGAAGGTGGCATCCATCCTCAAGGATTGGATAGAGCACAAGGAGTTCACGCTCAATCAGCCTGTCATGACGTTCCCCAAGGACGTGAAGCTCAACAAACTCCAGGAGAGGGGGTGCTGAAATGGATAAGAAGTTCAAGATCGAGTTCGACGAGGCAAACGTGCAGGATTCCGTATCGTACATCCTGGTCACCGAGTTCGACCTCAAGCCGAACGTCCTGAAGGCCGAGATCTCCGGCGATGGAAGCGGTGTCATGATCCTCGCCCTCGAGGGTGAGGAAGCGAAGCTGGAAGCAGCGGAGAAGAGGCTCAAGGAGGCCGGATTCAACGTCAGCATCACCAAGCGCATCGAGCGTGACGAGGATCTCTGCTGGGATTGCGGAGCATGCGTCTCCATCTGTCCCGTGTTCTGCTTCTCGCATGACAAGGACACCATGAAGGTCATGTTGGACAACAGCAAGTGCATCGCCTGCAGTTCCTGTGTCAACGCCTGTTCCGTACATGCGCTGAGCCTGCACCTATGAAGCATCGCTTCCAGTATAGGGAGACGATCGTCAGTATCGTCTGCGATGACAGTTATCTGAGGGTAGCCCAGGATGCCATATTCGAGGCCAGGTCCATCATAGAGTCCAAGATAGCCGAGGATCCGTTCTTCCAGATGACGTACGAACCCTATCAGGCAGGTCCGGAGGATCATGATCTGATCTCCAGGATGTGCAATGCATCGATCCTTGCAGGCGTTGGCCCATTCGCCGGTGTTGCCGGTGCCGTTGCGGTATATGCCGTGGAGAGGATGAGGGAAGCGGGAGCAAAGGAGGCCATAGTGGAGAACGGAGGGGACATAGCGTTCCTTTCGGACCGTTCGGTCCCGGTAGGTCTGTTCGCCGATCATCCCGTGCTGAAGGATGTCGCATTCAGCGTAAGGTCAGAGGGGATCACGGGGATATGCTCCTCATCAGCGAAGATCGGCCCTTCCGTATCATTGGGGAATTCCAACGTCTGCACGGTGTTCTCCGACGATGTGATCCTGGCGGATTGTT
>JAFUHJ010000091.1 GCA_017468935.1 Candidatus Methanomethylophilaceae archaeon | reverse complement strand
GGGTCCGAGATCCCCAGGGCATTGGCAGCAGAAATGCAGCCCTCAATACCGATGACTGGAGTAACGACCTTCCCTTTGACACCGAAATCGTCATCCCTGTCCACGGCTAGGACTAGCGTCCGCTTCATGACCCGTAATCAACTAACGCGTATAAATTGTACTTGTCATAGGTATGACGTTTTTGGCAATCAGTTAAGTCCGTGAGACTTTTTGCACTTCCACCACAGCACACCCATCGCTACGCATGTCACGATGGACACAAGACCGATTGCAAGGAGGTCCAAAGATCCCAGTTCCTCCGGGAACCATCTGTCGTAAGAGAACTTGAAGAACACGGCCATGATCATCTTCGCGACCAACATGTGGTACAGGGCCATCGACAATGTGTGCCTACCGGTCAGCGATAACAATGGCGATAATGCCGGGACCTTCGACAAGATTGCTGACACGAAGAGAAGGAATACGGATACGAAGAATACCTCAAAGAAACAAGGGATGACGGACAAGAATCCATGGTCACCGAATATGAGATTATCAAAATATACTCCCGGAGGCAGGATAGAGCACAGGACGTATGCCATCGCAACGGAGATGATGAGGATGAGCCAATACCTGTAGTTGCGCCATTCGAAGCGACAGATGCGGCCGAACAGGTCGTATTTGGATATCAGCGCTCCGAGGAATATAAACGCCGTGGCCATCGGACACAGTTGCAGATAGAACGGGATCCTCACATAGATGGCCGTGAACAGCATCTGCAGGCAGAGCATCGCCACAATCATGGCTGCGATACGGCGGTTGTCCTTCATGACATACTTCTCTGACAGGAAGAAGATGATCAGTCCCGCGGCCATGGGCCAGAGGAAGTAGTTCACCTGAGTGACATAGCACATGAGGTAATTCATAGGGGAATCCACCGGTTCCAAGAGACCTTCGAACCAGAACGCCCTTATGATGGAATCGAACAGATCAGATAGCTCTATGGGCTGACCTGTGAGGGTGAACCACACGAATACGATGGTCGGCGAGAGTACGGATGTTATCACCAATGCCAAGAGTAACTTGTATACCCTTCTGAGATTTACCTTCAGAGCCCTGCCGGGCTTGTAGAAGTAACCGGCTATGATGTAATACACCGGGAGTCCGAGGTACAGCATCATCACGATAGTGGGCGGATTCCCGACACGCGAAGGGGAATCGTACAATTCCAGATGGGCGAGGACTATGCCTATCATCAATATGCCTTTGAGTATGTCCATGGGGACCATACGGGTCGAACCATCGGACGAAGATACATCACCCATCATTTCACCAGTCTGCAAGCCAGGAATGCTGGCCTTGTCTATAATACTAACCACCGATATCAACGCCACTTGAAACTGGTTTTGGATTTTGATTACTAAAAATGAGGTAAATCCATCGAAGGAGATTGACAGTCGAACGTGCCGATGATACCTCTTTTTATGAACGATCGCCAATTATGTAGCATGCGCATCAGATGGCACGGTCATTCATGTTTCGAATTCTCAAACGGAGACACCACGATAGTTGTCGATCCCCATGACGGAAGATCGCTTGGGATCAGACCTCCCGTGGCCTCTGCCAATACCGTGCTGATGACGCACGACCATTACGACCATAATGCATCAAGGGTCATCAAGGGCGAGCACAAGGACCTGAAGTTCGCATACGGACTCAACGAGATCCACGGAGGGATCTAGGTCAACGGATACGAATCCTGGCATGATCACAACGAAGGGGTGGAGAGAGGCGCCAACACCATCTACAGATTCGATATGGAAGGCATCTCGATCTGCCATTGCGGTGACCTCGGTTGCATCCCATCGAAGGGAGTCATAGATGCCATCAAGGGTGTGGATTTCCTCTTCATCCCCGTCGGCGAGGTCTACACCATGGAGATACCGGAAGTGAAGGAGTTCATCGAACTCGTCAATCCGAGAATCATAGTCCCGATGCACTTCATGGTCGGTGGACTGTCGTTCAGACTCTCCTCGCTCGACAAGTTCCTAGATATAATACCGAACGAGTCGGTGGATTTCATAGGCAACGAACTGGAGATCACATCTGCGGATCTGCCAGAGAACAAGGAATGCTGGGTTTTCGACCACTGATCAATAGAGTGCGAGACCCTCTTCGATCTTTCCCATCTCGATGGGCGTGGTGTTGTCACCGATCAGGGCACCCTTGGAATTCGCCAGGATACCTGCTCCCACCATACGGGAACCATGGTTGACGGAGGACCTGATCGCCTCCACCTTGAGGACATCCTTGATGAGTTCGATGTCGTCATCGGAAGCATCGGCGTGACATACACAGCCCTTGTTGGTCGCTGTGCACACGGAACCGACGGTGCTTATGCCTGCGATGGACGAAGGCACGCACTCCACTCCAAGTGCATCGGATATGACCTTGATTATGTCCTTCGAGTATTCGGGGTTCACTATGGCCCCTTTGTCGTTGGCCAGAATGTTGTTTCCTGCCGCGTTGAGCGGATCGTCGATTGGTGTGCACTTGATGCGTTCCCCGATGATCTCCATCTCCCTCGAGTCGGCCAGACCCGAGACAACGGCTCCGTTGGAATTCATGACGACGAGTGACCCGATCACGAATGATCCGGCCACCGTCATCAATGTAGTTTCTACTTGCAGTGCCTCCTCGACGTCCTTCACGAACTCCGGGGCGGCATCTCCGGCGATGAATGCGAAACTCTCGTTCACTGCTGTGAACACACCGATGTTCGGGTTTCCTGCGTAACGTGAGAATCTCATCATCGTGCTCACCTCACTCTGCGAGCGAGACTTCTACAAGACCGTCGTCGAACTTGACTGCCTTGACGGTGATCTTGTTGGGAGGGTTGCGGATACCGTTGGCCCAGAGTTTCTCGTTGACACTGGCATCTATCCAGATCTGGTCCTCTTCGGCCTTCATGTGTCTGGCGATGTTCTCCCTGAGCTCCTTCACAGCGCGGTTGGTCCTGCGTGTGCG
>JAFUHJ010000003.1 GCA_017468935.1 Candidatus Methanomethylophilaceae archaeon | reverse complement strand
GGATCTGTTCTACATGAACGGTCTTCCCTATCAGGACAGGAAATCGGCACTCTACAGTGTGGAATGTGCAGAGAGACTGTGGGGATTGGTCAAGAAGGAAGATAACCTGTTCATCTATAACGCTCCTTTCGCACCATTCGTCGATCCCGGCAGCAGGATCTTCGAGGAACCCGAGAAATGGGGATACAAGCTGAGGGCACGCACCTTGGAGGACCACAGGAAGCTTTTGGACAACCCTTCATGGAAACACGTTCTCTCTTACGAGACCAAGTGGATGACCAGGGACGATGTCGCCGAAGTATCCTACGATGCCGCACTCATCTTGGCCCAGAAGGAGTTCGAGGCCGGGCGCATCGATGAGAAGGTCAAGGATGACAGGTGTGCCAGGACCGAGTTCGCACGTGAACTCATGCACAAGGTCGATGAGATCATGCTCATCGGGGATAAAGAGGAGAGGGATGCACGTCTGTGGGAGACCAAGGACGAGGGTACCCGTATGATGAATTCCACCATCGCGAACAAGAAGGACCTCGACTGGGATGCGGGCTCCATATGGAGCAACGCACCCCGTGTCGGATTCGGTCTGATAAAATCGATGATCAGGAAATGATTCTCATTCCTGACTCATTTCACGGGATTTCGCTATGGTACCGTCAACGGCAGATGCTATCGCCGAACGGAGACCCAGGTCCTCGAGTATCTTCACACCAACGATGGTCGTACCGCCGGGTGAGCAGACCTCGTCCCTGAGCTGTTCCGGATGCTTCTTCGTCTCCAGCACCATCTTGGCCGATCCAAGCATGGATTGGGCAGCGAGTTCCACCGCCTGATCGCGGCTCAACCCGTTGAGCACACCGGCCTCTGCCATGGCATCTATGACCATGTAGAGGAAAGCGGGTGAGCTTCCGGCGATACCTGTCACGGCGTCCATCTGGGATTCCGGGACCTCTACGGCCAATCCTACGGATGACAGTATCTCGTTCACCCTCTTTATGTCGGTGGATTCCATAGAGGGGTCGCAAGTGTATCCCATCGCCCCTTCCAAGACCATGCAGCAGTGGTTCGGCATAACTCTTACCTTTTTTGCATCTGGCACATAGTAATTCATTTTAGTTAGTGTCAATCCTGCGACGATGCTGATGAGGATCTTCCCCTTTCCGATGGTCACTTTTTCCTTCTCGAAGAGATCCTGTACGTTCTTTGGTTTCACTGCGAGCACGATGATGTCGGCCTTACTCACGACATCGGTCGCTTTCTCGTACATTTTGATGCCGTAAATGGACTCAACACGGTCTCTCGTCAACTGACTGGGTGCACATGCGATGATCTCGTCCTTCGAGAAGACATTTTTCGATACCAGCCCTCCGATGAGGGCCTCCGCCATCTTTCCTGCGCCGATGAAGCCGATTTGGACAGACATGTGTAGGAAACCGTCGTTCAATACTAAAATGCTGGCCTTTCCTCCGATAGTCCTCTTATTCAGTGAATTCGGAATTAGGCAATTAATTCCGAATCATCGCCTTCGAAGGCTGAGATGAGCTGGGATAAAACTGTCTTTGCCTGTCCTATGATGGATTAACAGTTCGAAACAGGCAGTGAACGGACCGAAAGTGTTATTCAAACTGAACGATATGATCGAAATGCCGAAAGCATTCGCTGGGAATAGTTAGCACAATCTGGCCTACGCTTCGGCCCTTTCTTCATCCTGATCGGTCAGTCGTACGTCACGTAGCCCTTGAAGATCACACTTAGGAGCTGCGAGAGGAAGAATCTGCACCTCAGGGTCGACTCACGCAGTTTATGGCGGAGTTTCACCGTGGTGAAATCAAGCCAGGATTTCATAGAATGGTGCATGGTCTCGCACACCTGGCGGTCGGTGTCCTTGATGCCTGACGATATCTGCTGCTCCTGACGGAGCAGCTCTTTGTTGCGGAAATATTTCCCGACGAGTTCTTCCTGTCCGTTCTTGGACAGGAAGGTCAGAACGAAGCGTTCATCGTTCTTCCTATGCGGATCGAAACCGGGACACTTGTACATACGAGCGTACTTCTTCGAGACGGATTCCCAGCTGGCTTCCTCGGAGAACCTGGCCGTCTCGCGTATATGGCAGTTAAGTTCTACACCCAGGTGCTTATGGAACTGGTAGAATGTCTTGAAGCTGTCGTACCCTCCGTCGGCCATGGCCTTTATCTCTACTCCGTCGAATCCCGAATCCGCAATGGCGGATCCGGTCAAGGTCAGGAGATCCTCCACAGGCTCGTTATCCCCTTCGTTGCCACCGGTAGGGATCATGAACAGCGGCATCCCGTCGATCATGATGATGTGCATCTTGTCCATCCTTATCCGGTAATGTCCGTTGTACTCGGCATCGAAGTTG
>JAFUHJ010000090.1 GCA_017468935.1 Candidatus Methanomethylophilaceae archaeon | reverse complement strand
GGTCTCATGAGGCCAAGCACCGCTGTTCCCTGTACGGCGCTCTATCTTCTTTACGCGCTGAAGGACATTCTTCAACGAGACCTTCGGCCTTTCAGAGGGGCTTTCCGGCTTAAAATCGTAAGAGCTTTCGCTGAAGTTTAAGTCATCAAATTTTTGGAGTGCTGGATAAGGATGGTCCCCACTCCCTGATTTGAACAGGGGACCTGCTGATTTCAGCGGCTGTATCGGTTTTACCGAAAACACTCTACAGTCAGCCGCTCTAGCCAGTCTGAGCTAAGTGGGGACTAAACCGAGGGATGCTTATTCATTATAAATAATAATTGGTCACCATGTCGGCCTCGATCAGCCGATTAAGTTGACATTGGCGCCAAATATCGGCATAATCCTGACCGATTCAAGTAGCATCCCATGGATCATCCGATGTAGGACAAGTCTTCCGGAGTGGTCTCGGCCATCGCCTGTACCTCTTCGTTGATCTGTTCCACCTGTTGGATGTCCTCCTGCATGTCGGAGGTATCAAGTTCCACTCCGAGGACCTTGCATAGCACATCGACCACGCATTTGGCACTCTTATGATCCAGGAGGAATCCGGATGTTTCGCCCATCAGACAGGCCGCATCGATGTCGTACTCGTTGGCGAGGATTAGGAACATCGCGGCCGCTCCAATGATGCCGCCCTGCGGTTCGTTAGGCTGGAATGTGGCACCTTTCTTCTCCAGCATGGACTTCAACTTGGAGTCGTTGCAGACCGCAAGTACCCTCGGGTCCTTCACGACCTCTCCTAAGCCGTATCCGCCCAGTGTGATGATGAGCTTGGGGTCGAAAGGAAGGATCTTTTCGAATATCAGTTTGTACAGCTCGAACTGTCCCTGGGGAGTGGTCGGCTGGTAATCTCCCTGCAGGAATATGATGTCGTGACCGTTGACGTCCTTGACGTACCACAATTCGTTGCAAGCGGAGTAGAAGTAGCTGTCGGAATCGATGAACACCTGGGGCGGTAGCTCGCTGGAGACGATTGTGGCCAGTCTCTTTGCGTCGAGCTTGTAACTGATGAAATCGGCCGCGATCTTACCTACGTTCCCCACTCCGGGCAGACCCTCTATGAATATCAGGTCCTTGAACTCGGGCCTGCACTCAAACGTCACGATGCTTTCCATTCTCTCCGTACTCCTGAAGTATGGATCTCCTGCGGTATTCGCCCATACGGTCGTCGGGGGAATATCTAGGAGGTATAGGGTTGACGGTGGCCGAACCGCATGCCGGGCATGTCTGCGACAGGGTGTATCTGCCACAGGAGCCGCATCTGCGGATATCGCTCTTCATCTCACTTGCTCTCACGCTTGAGAACGGCGGAGCCGTTGTTCGATGTAAGGGACTCGATGGCGGCCGTGCTGACCGTCTTCATGACCTCTTCGGCCTCCTTATAATCGGCCGCGGTGACGACGACCCTGTATCTGGGACATCCCACGCAGGTGATCTCGACGGCGGACCCCTCTGCTGTTGCAAGGCCTGCCATGAGGGCGGTCTTGATGAGGTCCATTCCGTTGGGTGCCGAGGAACTCATCTCCAGGATACCGTCGATCTGCACCATGGGTGCCGCGACGTTCTCCTTGGCGACTTCCATAAATGTGTCGACCCACTTGCCTTCGAACTCCGAGAGGAAATCATCGGGGTAGGCTACAGCGGATTCGAATGCACTGTATAATGTCTCATAGGCGTCCAAGAGTTCGTCTCCGAACTGCTTGTACGCCTTGTTGATGTCAATTCCCATCCTTTCAGCGACGATCTCGAGAAGTTTCTCTGCTTTCTTCTCGTTCTTCCATTGCTGGATCTTCTCGCGCTTCTGGTGTTCGTTGACGGATTTTAAGGAAAGGTCGATATGACCTTTGGTTGAATCCACGCCCAGAACTTTGCAGACTATTTTCTGGCCTTCTCTTACGAAGTCTCTGATGTATTTTACCCAGCCAGTGGCGACATCCCTGACGTGAATGAATCCTTCCTTGTCATCGTACTCGTCCAGAGTGACGAATGCTCCGAAGTTCTTCACGCTCTTGACGGTGCAGACTACGAGCTCACCGTTCTCGGGGAGTCCCCTGACCCTTGACATCAGTTGACGACCTCGATGATCTCGCCCTTGATGTCTCCGACACCGCCCTTGGGGACGATGAGTGTGGCACCGCAGACGTGGCAGGTGACCTTGGTCGCTGCCTTCTTGAAAGCGATCTGCTCGTTCTCGCAGTCGGGGCATTTGATCTTGATGAAATCTCCGGTCATGATGATCACTCCACAAGCTCGAATTTCTTTGCACGGATGCAGGGGGAGATGTTGGCCTTCTTGCACTGGGTGCATCTGTACCTGAGGTTGATCCTCTTGGTGGGGTTCTCTCTTCCTTCGGGCTTAGGCCTGGGGAATCCTCCGTAACCAGCGGTTACCTTTCTGAATCTCCTCTGACCCCATTTGAGTTCACTGGCCTTCTTCTTCTTGACCCTCTCCACCTCTTGCTCGGTGTGGGCCTTGCAGGTAGGGCAGTATCTCTTAATCGTTCTGGGCATTTTCATGGTATTCACCTTGAATTGAAACGGGCGTGCTATTATCGAAGTTATATAAAAAGGTGATACCCTTTTTAACACGCGCATTAGTTTATTACGTTCAAAACGTCGGATCTTTTCTTGATCAGAGCGTCCGACATGCTCTCCACGGTACCGTCGCTCTTGGCGATCAGCACGTCGTAGGCGGTGTTCAGGAACAGTCCGTTCTCGACCACTCCGGGGATGACATCGAGCCTTGATTCCAGGAAGAAGGGTTTCTCGATGGCCTCGAACTTGCAGTCGTAGATGTAGTTCCCGCCGTCCGTGACGAAGGGTTCTCCGTTCTTCATCCTGAGTTCGGCCTTGCATCCCTGCTGCTCCAATGCGAACTTGGTGTGCTTGTGGCCGAACCTGAGGACCTCGACGGGAAGGGGCGTCCTCATACCGAGCTTGTCCACGAGTTTGGACTGGTCGGCGACGATGATCTCCTTCTCCGTGGCTGCGGCAACGATCTTCTCCCTGAGGAGCGCTCCTCCGAGACCTTTGATCAGCTGCATCCCCGGATCGACCTCGTCCGCACCGTCGATGGTGATATCCAATGTACCGACCTCGTCGAGATCCACTACTTTGACGCCGAGGCTCTTGGCGAGCTCCTCGCTCTGGACGGATGTGGCCGTGCATGTGAGATCGTAACCTTCCGCTACGAGCTGGCCGATCCTCTCGATCATGAACTTCGCGGTGGAACCGGTACCCAATCCGACAGTCATTCCGTCCTTGACGTATCTGTTCACGGCTTCCTCGGCCACCAGTTTCTTCATCGCATTCGCGTCTAGGTCCATGATCGTCCCTCATGAATCCTCAGGATGGACTAATAGAAAAATGTTCTTTTATCGCGATAGTGTGCATGTGTGCGATGAGGCTAGCTTCGCTGTACTCCGGAGGGAAGGATTCGACATTCTCGCTCTACATCATGGAGCAGATGGGACACGATGTCCCGTATCTCGTTAACATCATGCCCGAGGACAAGGCATCATGGATATTTCATACGCCGAACCTTTCCGTGGTACCCGTGATGGCGGATGCCATGGGGAAGGAACTGGTCACCGCTCCTAGCACCGGTACGGAGGAGGGAGATATGGAAGGCCTCAGGAAGGCATTGGAGGGTCTCGATGTGGACGGTGTCATAACCGGTGCCGTCTGGTCGGATTACCAGTGGGATAGGATGAACCTCGTCTGTAACGATCTGGGTCTGAAGGTGTTCTCCCCGTTGTGGAGGAAGGATCAGGACCTCCTCATGGACGCTTTCCTTCAATCCGGGATAAAAGCGATCATCGTAGGATGCTACGCAGAGGGATTGGGACAGGAATGGCTCGGCCGCGAGATAGATTCGGATGCCGTCAGGGATCTGAAGGAGATACGTGCCAGATATGGTATCAGCATAATGGGCGAGGGAGGGGAGTACGAATCCATGACATTGGATTCTCCCATGCACTCTCACCCTGTCGAGATAGTCTCCTCCGAGATCTCATGGAAGAAGGACAACGGTACTCTGAACGTGACCTCAGCGAGACTCGGACAGCGAATCCGGTCTGAATCCCCTCATCCTCAGGGCGTTAGATACCACCGATATCGATGACAGTGACATCGCAGCAGCCGCGAGCATGGGCATGACCATGACAAGGTCCGTATAACCGAACAGCACAGGGAGTCCTGCGGCTATCGGTATGCACACGGCGTTGTATCCCAATGCGAAGAACAGGTTCTGCTTGATGTTTCTCAGTGTGGCCCTTCCGATCTCCAGGGCCGCAGGCACGGTCCTGAGGTCGTCGTTCATCAATACAATGTCCGCCGATTCGATGGCTATGTCCGTACCGGAACCTACGGCCAGACCGACATCCGACTGGGTCAGTGCTGGTGCATCGTTGATACCGTCCCCGGTCATCGCCACATGCTTCTGTCTGACCTGCAGTTTCTTCACGATATCCAGCTTGTCCTGCGGTCTGGTCTCGGACACGATATCATCGATCCCTGCTTGGGATGCTATGGTCTCCGCGGTCTCCCTACGGTCCCCCGTGACCATCTTGACATCGATGCCCAATCCTTTGATGGATCTTATGGCCATGGGGCTCTCATCCCTTATCGGGTCCGATACGACGAACGATCCGGCGGGGGTACCGTCAATCGCCACCATTATCCCCGGGAGATCGTCGAAAGCGATGCCGTTCTCATCCATGAGTGCGCGGTTGCCCACCAATACATCACGTCCGTCCACATTGCAGCGGATTCCTTGCCCGGTGACGGCAGTGAAGTCCGCATGCGGCGGGAGTTCGAGTCCTCTTTCCTTGGCATATTCGACGACTGCTTCGGCGAGCGGATGCTCGGAATCCGTTTCGGCCGATGCTACGATCGAGATGAACTCATCCTTGTCCATGTCGGTGACAACATCCGTGATGGTAGGATGTCCCTTCGTGATGGTCCCGGTCTTATCCAGGATCACAGTGTCGATGTGTGCGGCGGCCTCTATGGATGAAGCGGTCTTGAACAGTATCCCGTGCCTCGATCCGTTACCGGTACCCACTACGATGGCCAGAGGTGTGGCGAGACCCAGTGCACAGGGGCATGATATCACCAGGACGGAGATCATTATGGTGAGGCAGAACTCGAGGTCGTATTCCTCGTTGCCCGTGACCGCTCCGGCAACGAACCATGCGGCGAATGCCAGAACCGATATGATGATGACCGCCGGGACGAACTTTGCAGCGACCCTGTCCGCCATACGGGCCACGGGTGCCTTCGTACCCTGTGCCATCTCTATCATCCTGGCTATCTGGTACAATACGGTGTCCTCGCCTGTCTTCTCGATCCTGACCTTCATGCTCCCGTTACCGTTTACGGTCGCTCCGTAAACAGTGGATCCTGCCGACTTGGACACAGGTATGGATTCTCCCGTGAGCATGGATTCGTTCACAGCGGAATCGCCTTCGATGACAGTTCCGTCGGCAGGTATTGATTCCCCGGGACGGACGAGGACGATGTCGCCTTCCACGAGCGTTGACGACTCCACCTCGTATTCCTTGCCGTCCACTATGATGGTGGCCTTGTTGGGGGCGAGTGTGAACAGCTTCCTAAGAGAATCGTTGGTGTTGTGCTTGGAGCGGGCCTCCATATACTTCCCGATGCTCACCAGCGCGATGATCATCCCCGCAGAATCGAAGCTGAGCATCGTGTGCACATGTCCGGATGTGAATGCCACTATGGTGTAGTACAAACCCATCAGCAGTGAGGCCAATGTACTGATTGCGACCAAGGAGTCCATGGTGGGGCTCTTGGTCATCAGGGCAGGGATACCCTTCTTGTAGAATCTCCTTCCGGAGTACATTATGGGAAGGAACAGCAGCAATTGTATGATGCAGTCCGTCCTCTTGTCCCAAGGCATATCGAGCCCGAACATAGGCCCCATGGCTATGATGCTCAGGGGTATGGCGAACAATATGCCGATGATAAGGTCGCGCTTCTGGATCTTCAGGGCCTCCAGTTCCTGACGCTCCGCTTCCTCGCGGTCGTCGCTTATCATCTGGTAGCCCGCACCGGTGACCGCCTTGGCGATTATCTCCTCTGTGACCTTCGAATCGTCGTAGGTGACGGTGGCGGTGTTGTTGCCGAAGTTGGCGACAACGCTCTGCACGCCGTCTATCTCGCCTACTGCGCCCTCGATCCTGCTTGAGCAGGCGGCGCATGACATCCCGCCTATGCGGAATACGCGCGACCTCATGAGAACAGTCCGTGTTTGACGCTGGCCCTGAATCCTGCGTCCACGACCGCGGATATGAGTTCCTCGTCGGTGGCCCCGTCATGTTCGACGGTCGCCTTACCGGCCTTGAGATTCACATCGACCTTCGAGACCTTGTCCAGAGCGGACAGTTTGTCGTTGACCTTCTTGACGCAGCCTTCGCACATCATCCCTTCGATCTTCAGAGTGGTCTTCATGTTATCCTGATGTGATAATCTATGTTACGTTAATAATTTTAACGTACCTAAATTTCGGATTCACCGAATCATCATGACCTCTCGATCGCATCGATGATCCCCGCGACCTCCTTCTCCTGGTTCTTCCAGAAACCGGGGGTCCAAACCCTGTGGATCTTCCATCCTCTCGATTCGAGATACTTCTGCCTGTGGTAGTCCCTCTCCCTGGTGGAATCGGACATCTCATAGAGGCGGTTGTCGCACTCTATCCCGAGGATGTACCTGTCGTTCTGTTTCACAGCGAGGTCGATCTGGTATCCTCCGATACCGACGTTCCTCTCTACGGTGTATCCTTTTCTGAGCAGCGCGTTGTACACCTTGTCGGCGATGCGTCCGGAGTCGAACTCCTCGGTCCTGACCCAGCGCTCTCCTCCGAAGGAGTGGAGTATGGTGTCCGCCAGCTCTCTGTTGCCGCTGCTTATCGCATCAGCATACTGTAGGTACTTCTTCAGTATGCGGGGGCCGTCGTTCTTGTTGTCCTCCACCTGGAGTTCCCTGGGTTCGAACGATGATACGATGAAGATCTTCTTCTTTGCCCTGGACACGGCGACGTTGAGACGGTTCTCCCCTCCGCGGTTGTTGAGCCATCCGAACCTCTGCATGAGCTTTCCTTCCGAGTTCTTCGCATATCCGATGGAGAAGACGATGACGTCCCTCTCATCTCCCTGTACGCTCTCGATGTTCTTGATGAACAGACCGACATCCTCTCCGTTATCGAACCTCTTCATCTCGTTGTTGACGACCTTCCCGAACTCGGGATCCTTGGTGCACTCCTCGTCGAGCAAATCGTCGATCAGGTCCCTCTGGGATGCGTTGAAAGTGATGATACCGATGGTCTCGTTGTTCTTCCTCTCGGCGAATATCCTCCTGAGGATCTCGACCACCTTCTTGGCCTCCTCCATGTTTGACTTGTTCTCCCACAGACCGTTGACCCTGATGGTCTCGATCGGGGGTCTCGGAGGCTCTATGACGTTGGGGGATACATAGAGGCGTCCTCCGTAGAACGCGTAGTTGGAGAATGCTATGAGCTCCTCGTACTTGGACCTGTAATGGAAGTTCAGCAGGATCGAGTCATACCTTGCTCTTGCAAGGTCAAGCAGAGATTCCTCCTCGAGTGCCGCGGATACATCGTCATCAAGGTCCTCCTCATCGGAATCGTACTCTATCCTTCCGACACCCAGGCTGGATGGACGGAGCTGTTTGTGGTCACCGGCGATGACGACCTTCTTGGCACGGTAGATGGACGGGATCCCCTTCTCCACGTACATCTGCGAGGCCTCGTCGAAGATCAGCAGGTCGAACACGCCCATCTCGAGGGGCAGTATCTCAGATACCACCTCAGGGGTGAGCAGCCATACGCGGACACCCTTGAACAGTTCGTATCCATAGCGGTTGATGAACTTGTTGAGGTTCCATTTCCTCTTGGATTCGATGATCCTGTTGATGTCGCCGCGTCTCTTGGATTCGGATATGTACCTGAGGTTGTCCTGCAGGATCTCCTCTACCCTGTCCTTGCATAGGATGCGCTTCTGCTCCCTCTTCCTGTCCATGTCGCGGATGATGCTGTCGAAATCCCAGATCTTCTGCATGATGTCCTTGTGCTCGGCATCGAACTTCATCAGGTGCTCGTTCAGCAGCCAGTTGTAGATCTTGTCGTTGCTGTCCGTGAACCTCATCTTGGTGGATTCGGATACGGACAGGATGTCCTCTCCGTACAGCTTCTCGTTGCTGTTCAATCTGGAGTAAACAGTGGACAGCGATGCGAATTTCTCGTAGTCGTCCAGACCGTCGATGATCCTCTTGGGGTCGTCCATCATGATGGACAGTGTGTGCTGATTGTAGTTGTCGAAGTACTTGGAGGCCATCAGTGTGGTCTCCCTGTTGACCTTGCCCTTGGAGAACAGCCTGCTCATGAATCCTTTGGAGTTGAACTCCTTCATCTGGAGTTCCAGGTCCATGAGGTCGGCCTTCATCTCTCCGATGTTGTACTCGGAGAGGTCCATCTTCATCTGCGTCAGCCATGGGTTGTTCCCGGCCAGGGTCTTGTAATCGTTGAAGTTCCTCATCAGGTTCTCGCTGGCGTACTTGGTGTGGAGTTCAGTGACCGTGGGATACTTGAGCTCGAGCAGATGGGGATCGATGTGATTCTTCAGGATCTTGTACTCGCTGAACTGGCGCTCGTCCGAGAGATTGGACTTCTCCAGTCCGTATAGCTTGTAAGGTGCTATGCCGAACTCGCCCGGCCTGTACATGGTGTCGGCGATGTGGGAGAGCATCATGACATCGTTGTCGATGCTCTGCGATATGGATTCGACATCGGTTCCTTTCTTGGGAACGCCGGATGCGAGCATGGTCTCCAGCTGTCTGTAGAACAGGTCCTTGTTACCGACATCGTCGATGAGGAGGCAGTACTTCGCCAGCGTCCCGAGACGGGAATACACCACGTCCAGCGCGGTCTTCTTCTCGGACACCATCAGGACCGTCTTGCCCTTCATGACAGCCGATGTGATCAGACCTGTGATGACCTGTGATTTACCGGTCCCCGGAGGTCCCTGGACGACCAGTTCGTCGTCTTTGTCTATCGCCGTGAGGATGTTCTCCTGTGCGCTGTTCAGGGAGTTGATGTAGAACAGCTGCTCCTCCGATGCTTCCATGCCCTTCTCCTTGATGTCGTCGAAAGACAGGGGATCGGGTTTGTCCGATAGGAAGTCTGTTTTGTCCAGGTTCTCCACGAGGTCGGAGAGTATACCGTTGATCTCCTTCCCTGCCAGTATGGCATCGAAGTCCCTCTGGATCGAACTTGAATAGGTGGGATACTTACCCACTACGATGTTGGGGACCAGCTCCATGTCCCCGGGGAAATAGTCGGGGAACTCCCCGGCCTTGTAATCGATGAACTCCGAAGGGTCGGTGTTCTCGCACTTGATCTCGATCCCGTTCATGCGGAAGAAGTTCAGGGTGTCCTCGATGAACGTCGCCCCGTTGTAATCCTCCATGATGTTGTTAGGCAGAGGCCTGTTCTGGCCGGTGGCCTTGATATACGCGAGGATGAGCGTATTGTTGTACATCGCATCGCGCGATGAGTCGTAGGTGAGCGTAATGGTGCGGGCGTCCTTCTCCAGCGTCACCGGGAACAATGCGAGCGGTGCACGGATGTCGAAGTCGTCGTTGGGCATCTTTCCCTGGACGAACGGATATCCGACGTACAGGTCATACTGACCCTTCTCCCTCAATTCCCTGTTCACCTCACGGATAACCTGGTTGAGATGCTTGTAGACCCTCTCGTCCTCCTTGCCGTTGGTTATGTTGCACAGCTTGAGGACCCTCTTGGAACCGAAGAGCAGACCGAGTATGTCGATGTCCGGTATCCTCATGAGGTCGAAGGTGTTCTTCGCGGATATCTTACCTTGATAAAGAAGACGGTTGCTCCTGCTGATGTTGATGAGCTTCTTCTCGAGCTCCCTCAGCGTCTTGGCGGTGTCGCTCTCCAATTCGGATCCCTTCGCAGCTGTCACGGCATACTTCCTAGTTATCGCCAGGAAGCTCTCGCCGTAGACCTCGATGAAACGTTGTCCCACGCCTACTATAGCTATGAAGTCATCCAATTTGGTCGGCACGCGCTGCGCCATTTCAGCCAGCGCCTCGTCGGAGCAGATATTCGGTATCCTCCCCGTAGATACCCTGCTCTCTTCCCTGAGGCGCTCCCTCAGCTGATAAAGTTCCTTGTAGAGCTGGTCTTCCAATCCCATAACTCCCATATCCACCTTTTAATAAGTAAAGGCATCGTTCGGAAAAGCATGTTGCAAGCAGGAATCAAGGGTGCCCAGTCTGTCGTCGTGGCCGAGGAGAATCTGGCATCCACAGTCGGTAGCGGCGACCTTCCGGTCTTCGCCACTCCGTCCATGATCGCACTCATCGAGAAGACGGCATCGCTCAGCGTGCAGCCCTATCTCGAGATCGGGAGCTCCACAGTAGGGACACATTTGGATGTGGCACACTCCTCCGCCACCCCAATCGGTATGACGGTGATATGCGAGACGGAATTGGTGGAAATCGACAGGAGGAGGCTCGTGTTCAGCGTCCGTGTCTACGATGCCAAGGGCGAAGTGGGTTCCGGTACCCACGAGAGGTTCGTCGTTGATTCCCAGAGATTCATGGAGAAGGCAGAGCTCAAGACGCTTTGACCGCATCGTCCTTGACGATCGCAGCGGTGATGAAGGTACCGATCCCGAGGATGATGGCAGGTACCATCGAGAATGTGAATCCGATCAGGAAGGCTTCCGGAGGTATGAGGTCCAGAGGGACGCCGATGGAATCCGAGCCGATGGTGGCCAGTGATGCGAACAATGCAGTTCCGATGGATCCTCCAGCGTAATACAGGAAATTGGACAGGGTGGACGCCATGCCCTTGTCATCGTTCGGTGCATGATCCACTATACGGCTGGCGACGGATGCCCCGCACAGCCCCCACATTATACCTCCCATGATCCCTATGGGTATGAACGGCAGCCAACCCATATCCGGCCTCAGCAGCCAATAACCGACGCAGAACATGATGAGTGCCAAACAGCTGACTATCGACATGTTCCTCCGTCCGTGTAGATCCGCATATCTGCCCGCGGGTATGCTGACGCATATCGTCACTATGCTCGGCACCAGTATCAGGAGGCCGGTGAACGTGTAGCTGACATCCAGTTCCTTGACTATGTAGAACGGCAGCAGATACGATACGCCGACGTAGCAGATGTTCATCAGGAGATAGGTCATAGAGACAGAGTTGAACGTCCATTTCTTGAACATCCCCAGATTCAGCATCGGGTTCTTGGCCCTCTTCTCGGTACGGATGAACAGGGCTATGGACACGACCATCACGACGGCCATGACGGCACATGCGATCCCCTGCCCTTCGCGGGAGAACATCTCGAGTATGTAGACTCCGCAGATGACGGACAGGAGCAGCAGGGCGCTTCCCAAGAGATCCAGTTTCGCATCCTTGATGTCATGGTCCTTGGGTATCGCACGGAGTGCGAACAGTATCGCTATTATGCCGATGGGTACGTTGATGAAGAAGGTCCAGTGCCATGAGGCGACATCCATGATCAGTCCGCCTATGGCGGGACCGGATCCGAATCCGACGGCACCCGACAGCATCAGGATGCTCATACTCAGACCGAGCTTGGTAGGCGGAAGGAACTTGACGCATATCATGGGCGCCACCGCTCCTAGCATCGCCGCACCTATTCCCTGAACTATCCTGGCGCCCACCAGAGTCCAGAGGTCCTGAGAAAGGCCGCAGACCAATGATGCCGCCCCGAAGATCGCGAATCCGAGGACATAGATCTTCCTGATATGGCCTGAATCGGCCAGACGCCCGAATGAGAGCATGAGGCCCGCGATCATCATGAAGTATGTGATCGTGACCCAAGCGACGGCGTTGGCATCTACACCGAAGGATTCCGCTATGGCGGGCAGGGCGATATTGACGATACTGGAATCCAATCCGTCCATGAAAACGCCGAATGCCATTGCGAGCAGAGCCAATAACTCGATGCGCTTCAGGTCCATGATAATCCATCCTCGCACCCGTATTTTTACATTAGGGAAGGAAGAATGAGACATCCGCAGAGGACCGTCTTCCCCATGTCGTTGGTCACAGGGATGAACCCCACTATCAGGGATATCATCAATATGACCACTCCCCAGAATCCGGTGGAGATCGGCACCATGACGATCAGGAAGACAATCACCGTCAGATTCATCTTCCTCTGATCGATCCTCGATATCAGTCTCGACGCATATCTTCCGCTGATTATGGTAAGATGATATCCGATCAATGATGCCACGGCAGTGGCTATGAGCATGGCCAGGAAAGCTTCCGATGCGATCCCGTTTATAGAATCGCCCAGGATGCTCCCGATGACGATGACCGTCCCGATCTACCGCCCCCAGAGATCGAGAGTGTCACCAATGACAGCACGGTGGTCACAGTGCCTATCGATGCCACCGTGGAGATGAACTGTTCGGGTGTCCTGTCCGGCATGATCGTGGACGATACAGTAGCTCCGACCGTGGATGTGATCCCGGGGAACCAGCCTGCGACGACCCCCATCAGGACCCCTTTGAAACCAGGTATCGGTCCGACAGGGTCCTTCTTATCATCCTTCTGTTTCGGGAACGGATGGCCAGAATCGGATTCAAGCATCACGGGCAATCCGAACAGGCCCGTGAGCATGGGCATCAGCAGCGTCCCTTCCCCGAACAGCCCCTCGCAGGGTATCGGAAGTCTCATCACCGCGTATCCGAGGATCCCGGAGAGCACGAATCCAACAATCCCCATGATCAGATGTCCCTTCCTCATCTCGTTGTAAAGCAGGATCAGGGACACCAGGACCAGTACGATCTTCGTCAGACCGTCGATATACTCGTACGTGTCGCCGGTCATCGCCATCTGGAGCGGTACCGCTATCGCTATCGCCACGGAACATCCTATAAGACTTCCAACCGCGGCAGCACGCACCGCCCTCATACCCTGTCCCTTCAGGAGCAGCCTGTGCCCCGGGAGGACCGATACCGCATCCTCTGCATCCGGAGCACCTATGAACACGGATGGTACGAAGTCCACGTAGGAATGGACCACGGAGGCGGACATGATGACGGAGCATATCGCTATGGGCACCTGTTCCTGGGGTATGGTCCCCGACAGGAATAACTCCAGACCGGGGTATGCCATGAGAAGGATGGAGGCCAGCGTGTTGACGTGTATCCCAGGGACAAGACCGGTGAACAGTCCGAATCCGCTCCCGAACAGGGATGACACAGCGGCCACGATCATCAGCGATAGGTCCATCGCAGGTAATCTTTCTATCCATAGGATATAAAGCAACTATTGACGGTCATATTGACATCGTTCTCAACCGGGACACAGTGTGTCCCGCCAATGATTAATATAACGTGACCGTTGCCAATTCTGATAAATATGAATGTTGACGAAAGGCTGGCCTTGGTCACTAGGAACACCGAAGAGCTCGTTACCGAAGAGGAACTCCGTGCTCTCCTCACGGAGAAGAAGGAGCCCACGGCATATATCGGATTCGAGCCGTCAGGTACCGTGCACCTCGGTTGGGTGCTCGTCGCGCAGAAGATCAAGGATCTCTGCGATGCCGGATTCAAGGTCACGATCTTCTGGGCCGACTGGCATGCATACATCAACGACAAGCTTGGAGGGGACCTTGACAACATCAGGGTCTGCGCCAGATACATGCAGGACTGCTTCCTCGCACTCGGTGTCCCCGAGGACAAGGTCGAGTTCAAGTACGCTAGCGAACTCTGCTCCGAGATCGAATACTGGGAGAAGGTCATCAAGGTCGCGAAGGTCACCTCCCTGTCAAGGGTCAAGAGGGCCATGACGATCATGGGCAGGTCCGAGGACGAGGCCGAGGTGGATGCATCCAAGGTTCTGTATCCCATCCTTCAGGCCACGGACATATTCTTCCTCAACTGCGATGTCGCATACGCCGGTATCGATCAGAGGAGGGCACACATGCTCGCAAGGGACGCCGCCGACAAGCTCGGATGGAAGAAGCCCGTAGCTCTTCACACCCCATTGCTCCCCGGACTCAAGGGCGGTAACAGGATGGACCCCATCGAGAACAAGATGTCCAAATCCAAGCCCGAGGGCAACATAACGATCCACGACACCAGGGACGACATCGCCAAGAAGATGAAGAAGGCGTACTGCCCCATGGACAAGCTCGATGCCGAGGGCAACGAGGAGGTCAACCCCGTTCTCATGCTGTGCAAGTACATCATCATGCCCAGGAACGGATCCTTGTTCGTGGACCGTCCCGAACAGTACGGCGGACCTGTCACCTACAACTCCTATGAGGAGCTGGAGCAGGCCTACTTCGACAAGAAGCTGTCCCCGTTCGACCTGAAGACAGGTGTCACCGACGGAATGGCCAAGACCTTGGAACCCGTCGCAAAATACTTCGAGGCACACCCCGAGAACCGTGCGGCTCTCGCAAAGGTCCTCGAAGGACTCACCAAGCTCAGGTGAGTCTCACAATTCTCTTTCCTGGAGGTCTTCGGTCTTCAATTCTCTGAAGATCTCCATCGTCCTTTTCATACAGATGAACAGCATCGCTTCGACGTCGCCGGTACCTGACAGGCCTGCGGCCCCGCTGTGACCTCCGCCGTCGCTCATGGTCTCGGTGCCGATGCCCTTCATGATCTCGCCGAGGTTCACGCCTCTGCGGACGATCTCCTGTGTCGCTCTCGCGCTTAACCTGAACTGATCGTCCCTCTGCGATCCGACGAATACGACATCCGCTCCGGATGCCATTATGGCCCTGCACGAGGAGGCCTCGAAGCTTCCTCCGTAGGATGTCGCCACGATGTAGTTTCCAACACGGTCGAACTTGGTCCTCTCCATGGCCTTGAGCATCGCTATCTTCTCGGACATGCTGGTCTGTGCCACTGTGAGGTTATAGGCCTCATCCATGTTGATGTCGCATCTCCTCATGATGTCCGCGAAGGCCTCGAGGAGACCGGGCTTGGCGAATTGGAAGTGTCCGCTGTCTGTGATCATACCGCCGAGGAGCATGAGTCCCGTGGTCCTGTCCAGAGGGATGTCGTTCTCATCAAGGATGTCCTTGATTATCTCGCAGCATGAGGTCCTTGCAGGATCGCAATAGAGCTCATATCCATCCCATTTGCCGGTGGGCTGATGATGGTCGATTATTATGGTATCCTTCGGGAGCCCTTCCACATTCTCCAGCTGATCCGGGGAAGACGTGTCCACAACGACCGTGAGATCGTAATCGGAGAAATCACACTGTTCGATGTATGTTATCCCAAGCTTCTCCGCCACAAGCTTGCTCACGCGGTCGATGCTGTTGGGGGCGAATATATCCGCATCGGGGAATGCTGTCCTGAGGGCATACGCTGAACCCATGGCGTCCATATCCGCGTTGCCATGGACAACGATCACCTTCTTCTTTCCCTTCAGTTTCTCGGCTATCTCCCCGAACATGCGCGGTCATATGAATAGCAGATAAAAAACTGGGCCCCGCGAGGACGTCAAGACGACTCGCTGAGCCCAAGTGCAAGAGCGAAGTTGTAGTAGGTGTCCGTCACGTGCACACATAGGACGCCGTCGACCAATTCGGCACCGAGGATGTCCGCACCATGTATCCACATCGTGAACAGGTCCCGCGAATCATCGACCACTTTGCATTTGCATTTGACGGTGCTGCCGTCGGTTATCTCAGGTTCCCCTACCCAGGTGATCTCGGTCGTGTTGGAGCGGATGGTGGTGTAATCGAACACCGTGGCCCCCTTCTCGACCGGATTGACCTTCCCTGTATCCTCATCGACGACCACGAAATACTTCGCCATATCATCGGGGTCAGTAACGAATGTGATTCTGTGCTCATAGCCGGAGTAAAGTACTATGAATATACCGAGTGATATCAAAACCGCCGCGATGCCCACGGCAACAATCGTCTTCGACCTTTGGTCCATGATAGACTCTGACCTCTGATACCTTTCACCATTAATAAAAATGGTTTCACTGGCCCCCGGTCCTGTTCCTCCTTCCGGTTCC
>JAFUHJ010000089.1 GCA_017468935.1 Candidatus Methanomethylophilaceae archaeon | reverse complement strand
TTACGGAGGTCACCCTGTATACGTTCGAGGGAGATTCCTATATGGGTGCGATGATGTTCCCCAACGGATCTGGTTACAGTTTCTACATGGAATCCGTCTACGATAACAGCGGGGAAACGTTCTGGGGATACTACATCGGAACGATATCCAAGGACCTTAAGAAGATCACTCTTCTCGGAACAGCGGATAATGCCGACGGCACCTACATGATCTTCAAGAACATTTTCAAACTGACAGAGTGAAACCTTTTAGGGCGGGGACCGGGAGGCCTCGCCCTTCATTTGTGCGCCTGGCATGGTGCGAATTGACGGAGTGAAAAAGTCATGGAAAGAGAGTCAGAAGATGCCCTAGAAAAAAGGCAATCTGGCAATTTAGAAAAGGTACTTTTGACGGTCGGAAAAGGGGGTCGGAACCCCAGATCCTTCGATTGTTGGTTGTTGATATCATTGCCATTCATAGAGTATGTATGGGATTATACAAGGTCATCCAAGCATTATGCAATGCTTTAAATGGAGAAACCGCATGTTCACATTAATGGAGGAGTCTGAATGAGAAAGGACTTGCTTAAAGGATTAACGGAAGAGCAGATCAGGGAGGCGATGGAATGCAACACTGCTGAAAAGATTCTTTCGTTGGCCAAGAGAGAAGGTATTGAGCTCACGGAAGAGCAGCTCGCTGCCGTGAACGGAGGATGCAATATGGAGGTGGATGTGAAGCCTGCTTGCCCCAAATGCGGGAGCGAGAGCTTCAAGGAGGTCAAATCCAGCGGCGTGACCTACTACGAGTGCCTCGAGTGTGGCACCTTGTACAGCGGACTTTTGGAAACCAGATGAGCCTCACGAAGGATGAGGCAGAATAACAGGATCCAAGGTCCGGAAAGGAATATTCCGGACCTGTGAATCCGATAATGGCATAGTTGTCACGACCATCAGGAATGCCTATGTGGGATTATGTTCTACCGTCTGAAAGATGACATCGCACTCCGGAAATGGAGATACGTCGACCGCGCCGTGTACAGGAAGGGAATGGACCTGGCGACGGGAATCTCCGAGGAGGCGTTCGATATTCTTCTGAAATGCGATGGGGCACACGACCTCGAGCCCGGGCCGCTCCTATCTGAATTGGTCGACCGCGGACTCATCGAGGAGTGCAACGAAGGGGAGGGGCCGAGCGATTGGTCGGCCCTGAGAGAATATGACAATCTCTAT
Source organism: Candidatus Methanomethylophilaceae archaeon (assembly GCA_017468935.1). Classification (GTDB taxonomy): domain Archaea; phylum Thermoplasmatota; class Thermoplasmata; order Methanomassiliicoccales; family Methanomethylophilaceae; genus Methanoprimaticola. The sequence goes on along the minus strand of JAFUHJ010000089.1, from coordinate 11,271 downwards.
TTCCCCAGGATTAACCTGATGATCACCGGGCGGTGCAACATGAACTGTCTGCACTGCTTCAACGCCAAGGACAACGCCCCCCTCAATAGCGAGCTGTCCTACGAGCAGATTGTAGGCATCCTCGACCAGGCCAGGGACATCGGCGTGCAGGCATTCACGCTGACCGGAGGGGAGCCGCTGGTCCATAAGAGGTTCCTCGACATCATCAGGGCCATCTACGACAGGGGGATGACCGTCTTCGAACTCAACACCAACGGGGTGCTGATCGATCAGGACATACTCGATGCTCTCAAGGAGATCGGATGCCGCCCGCTGATCAAGATATCATACGACGGCATCGGCCATCACAACTGGATCAGGCAGAATCCCAGAGCAGAGGAGCTTACCCTAAGGGCGATCGAACTGTGCATCAGGAACGGTTTCACGGTGAAGGCGCAGGTCCAGGTCAACCGCAGGAACGCCGATGCGATGATGGATACCGCCAGACTGCTGGATGGGATGGGTGTCCATGAGATGAGGATCATCAGGACCACCGAGGCCCCCAGGTGGGAGAAGTATGCTCCGCAGTCCAGTCTGACCATCGAGGAGTACTACAGGCTCATGACGGAATTCGCGAAGGAGTACACAGACTCCGATATGGGGATGATCGTCGATATCTGGCAGTTCCTCAGGCTGCATCCTGTATCCAAGAGATATGAATTGATTCCGGTGCTCTGCAACAAGGATGAATTCAACGTCCGCATCCCGATGTGCAAAGGGAATCGCGGGATGATCGCCATCACCAGTAGCGGAGAGGTCGTGCCGTGCCTGCAGATGTCAGGATACTTCATGGAGAACGGGATAAGCCTGGGCAATGTGCTGAGGACGTCACTGAAGGGGCTCGTCACAGATGGTCCCTATATCAATCTGGCCACAGCGCCTCTGTTAATCCAGATTGTCAAAAACGATAAGTGCGCAGAATGCAGATACTACAAGGCATGCACCGGCGGCTGCCCTGCTCTGGGCCTGCTGTACTCGGCGGACAGGGACTTCTATCACGAGGACATCACCAAGTGCATATTCTTCGAGAACGGATGGTACGATAAGGTGACCGATTCGCTCAAGGATTGGCATCTGATGAACCCGTTGAACATATGAGCCGATAAACGTCATCGTCCATGTCGGGCGGGACTTAATGCAGGGTTACAAATCACTATGCGCAGCGATTCATTCCGGAACAAGAATCGGGCGAATACGGGAGCACCCTTCTTTCATAATCGAATATACGTCGCCCAATGTTCGAATCACACGGAACATCGGTACCCAATCATCGTTTTTACATACTTTGTAGACCTACGTATGAACGATAGGTGTTCTATAATTGGTAGGCAGGAAAGAGGATGTGAGGAAGCCTAAGACTTCCGGAGTTGCGGACACTCCACTCATCATGCAGCTGGAAGCCCTTGAGTGCGGTGCCGCTTCATTGGCCATGGTCATGGCCTATTACGGCAAGTGGGTCCCGCTGGAACAGCTCAGGGTCGATTGCGGGGTTTCCCGCAACGGCAGCAACGCCAAGAACATACTGAGAGCGGCACAGAAATACGGCTTCAAGACGAAGGGATACGTCTATGGGATCGAGAAGCTCAAGGAGAAGGGCAAGTTCCCTGCGATCATCCATTGGGGCGGAGGCCATTTCGTAGTACTGAACGGGATCAAGGGCGACAAGGCGTTCATCAACGATCCGGCCAAGGGACCGGTCAAGATCGATCTGAAGACGTTCGACGAGATCTACACCGGGGTATATCTGGAACTGGAGCCCGATGAGGGTTTCGTTCCCAGCGGAAAGAGGAAATCGGTGTTCGAGTTCGCCAAGAAGAGGCTGAAGGGCAACGGGAAGATAGTCGCATTCTTCGCGATCACAGCGATCCTGTTCAATCTGCTGGGCGTGGTCAATCCGCTGATGAACCAGGCATTCATCGATAGGATACTGGGCGATCAGGATCGCGAATGGCTGCTGCCGTTCATACTCATAATAGCCGGCGTAGGTCTGTTCCAGGTGCTTCTGACAAGCATCCAGTCCATCTACCAGTACAGGATCAGGGGCAAACTCGACATCATAGGGTCCCGGACGTATATGTGGACGCTCCTGAGGTTGCCCATCGAATTCTTCTCCCAGCGGATGGTGGGGGATCTTCAGATGCGCCAGTCGGAGAACGCGTCGATAGCCGATACGATAGTCAACGTCGTCGCACCGCTGTTCTACAGCGCCATCATGATAATCGTCTACCTGTTCTTCATGATCAGCGAGAGCTGGATCCTCACGCTCATCGGAATCACCGCCATTGTCCTGAACATCTTCCTGTCCCAACACATCTCCAGGGTGAGGGTGAACATCGCCCGTGTGCAGTCCCGTGACAGATCGAAGCTGGTAGGTATGACGTCGAAGGGCATCGAGATGATAGAGACCATCAAATCGAACGGTGCGGAAGCCGCCTACTTCTCAACCTGGTCCGGGGTGCAGGACGACGTCATCAGTGGGAGGCTCAAGATGGCCAGGACCGATGCGACCCTGGGTCTGCTGCCTGAATTCGTGACCACTTTGGCAAATTACATCGTCCTTATGCTCGGTGTCTTCCTCACGATCAACGATCAGTTCACTGTCGGTGCGATTCTGACATTCCAGGGTCTGATGGGGATGTTCATGTCCCCTGCGATGACCGTCATCTCCAGCGGTCAGACGATCCAGGAGATGCGCACCCAGATGGAGAGGGTCGAGGATGTTCTCGAGCATCCCCTGGATGAGAATGTCACAAGGTCGATACCCACCCAGGACGTCTCCAAGATCAGGGGGAACCTCGTGCTCAAGGACATAACCTTCGGTTATTCCAGATTGGATGCCCCGACGATCCAGAATTTCAGCGTGGAGATCAAGCAAGGTCAGAAGGTGGCGATAGTAGGATCCACGGGGAGCGGCAAATCGACAATATCCAAGCTGATATCCGGTCTCTACTCGCCATGGAGCGGCGAGATAACCTTCGACGGGAAGAGGATCGACGAGATAGACCACGAGATCTTCACCTCATCGATAGCCGTCGTGGATCAGGAGATAACGCTGTTCGAGGACACCATAAGCAACAACATCAAGATGTGGGACGAATCGATACAGGACTATGAGGTCATCATGGCCTGCAACGATGCGCAGGTCCACACTGCCATCATGGGAAGGGATGGAGGTTACAACGCCCTTGTCATGGAGGGCGGGAAGAACTTCTCCGGAGGGGAGAAGCAGAGGCTGGAGATAGCCCGCTCACTTGCGGGCGATCCGAGCATCATAATCCTGGACGAGGCCACGAGCGCACTAGATGCCAAGACCGAGTACGATGTGGTCAACGCCATCAAGGCGAGAGGGATCACCACGATACTGATAGCCCACAGATTATCCACGATAAGGGATTCCGATCTCATAGTGGTGTTGGACAAGGGGGCGACCGTCGAGCAAGGAACCCATGATGAGCTGATGGCCAACAAGGGTTACTATTATGGGCTGGTCACGAGCGTGTGAGGGGGCGGATGAATGGGTTGGTTCGAAGATCAGATCAAGGAAAGGAAGAAACTCGATGACGAGTTGCTCCAGGAATCCTTCAAATCCCTGTCAGGGATGGAGGTCAAGAACCTCGGCGATATGAGCGAGAAGGTCGCGAGGGAGAACTATGCCATTTCCCAGATCCTATCGTATTTCAAGCATCAGATGGTCGACATCCCTTCCGGCATCAAGGATTTCAATGACAAGCTCAACTACGCTCTGGGCCAGTACGACGTCCAGTATCGCAAGATAATGCTGGATGACGCCTATGCCGGCGACTACAAATGCCCGCTGGTCATCTTCACCATACTGTCCAACAGCCCCGTCGTCATATTCCCGAAAGGACCGGACAAGTACTATTATTTCGATTATGAGACCGGAAAGAAGAAGACCATCGAAGCCAAGCTCGTGAACAGGTTGGAGCTGGAGGCCCTAAGCTTCTACAGAGCCCTTCCCACGCAGAAGATCTCCATCAAGGAGTATGTGGGATTCATCTCCAGGGCAATCCGTCCTTCCGATATCGCCCTGGTGCTGATCCTGTCCGCTATCGCAACAGGCGTGGGGCTACTGTTGCCCTATCTCACCAAACTGCTGACGGGCGATGTGGTGGATTCCAAGGACATGAATCAGCTGGTCACTGTATCCATGTTCCTGATCGCCACGGTATCGGGCATGCTGCTGATTAATACGGCGAAGACATACATCAATTCCCGTGTCGTCATCAGGATCGACCGTTCGGTCCAGGAAGCCGCGATGATGCGTTTGCTGAACCTGCCCACCTCGTTCTTCAAGAAGTACAATACGGGAGAGCTGAGCGCCAGATTCTCCAGCATAGGGGCGCTGGCGAACCTCATCGTCAAGCAGATGTCCATGACTCTGCTCTCGTTCATAATGTCCATGGCGTACCTGGTGCAGCTCGTGAGCCTGGCGCCCGCGCTCATCGTGCCGGTGATCCTGATACAGTCGGTATCGCTGGCCTTCACGGTATATGTGGCATTCGTACAGAAGGATTATTCGCAAAGGGTTCTGGAGCTCTCCTCCAAGGAGGACGGTGTGACCTATGGGATGATCAACGGTATCCAGAAGATCAGACTCGCCGGTGCGGAGAAGAGGGCGTTCGCCAAATGGACCAAGGTGTATCTCAATGCCACGAAGGTGACCTACAACCCCCCGCTCGTCCTGAAGCTGAGTTCAGCCATCTCTCTCCTGATCACCCTCGTCGGGAGCATCCTCCTCTACTATATGGCGGCGGAGAACGGCATCGGGGTCGGGAACTACATGGCATTCATCACCAGCTACGGCCTGATAACCGCAGCATTCTTGGCCCTGGGCCAGATGATCGGGACGATATTCTCCATCCGGCCCCTGTTCGAGATGGCAAGGCCGATACTGACGACAGAGCCCGAGAACAACATCAACAGGGCCAAGGTGGAATCCGTCACCGGCAACATAGCATTGAAGGATGTATCCTTCAGATACGGCGAGGACGGACCGATGATAATCGACGGGCTGTCCCTGGACATCAAGGAGGGCGAATTCTTGGCGATAGTCGGTCGGAGTGGTTGCGGGAAATCCACGCTGGTCAGGCTGCTTCTCGGGTTCGAGAAGCCTGTGAGCGGAGAGGTGCTCTTCGACGGCAGGAACATCGAGGACCTTGACCTCCCCTCGCTGAGGAGGAATATCGGGTCCGTCATACAGAACGGGAATCTGCTCCATGCGGACATCCTGTCGAACATCATAATCACATCCCCCGACCTGAAGGAGGAGGATGCCTGGAGGGCCGCAGAGATAGCGGGCATCGCCGATGACATCAGGGCGATGCCGATGGGCATGAAGACCATAATATCCGAGGGCCAGGGGGGAATCTCCGGAGGACAGAAGCAGAAGATTATGATCGCCAGGGCCATAGTGCACAGGCCAAAGATACTGATCTTCGATGAGGCCACGAGCGCCCTGGACAACAAGACGCAGAAAAGAGTCACGGAATCCATTCAGAAGCTCAACTGCACCCGTGTGGTGATTGCCCACAGATTGTCAACTATTATGAACGCGGACCGTATTATCATGCTGGAAGGCGGTCGGATCGTCGAGGAGGGGGACTATCGGACCCTTATCGACATGAAGGGCAGATTCGCCGATCTGGTGGACAGGCAGAGATTGGACAGCGGGGAGAGAGCATGAGACACAGCTTAGAGAACGGAACGCTCACCTTCTATTTGGAGGGGGAGTTGAATTCCTCCAATTCGGAGGATGCGGAGAAGGAGATCGACCAGACTATGCAAAGCAATGAATTCAAGTCGATCGTCCTGGATATGAAGGACCTCAGATACACATCATCGGCAGGGCTCAGGATCATAGTTAGACTCAAGCAGCAATGCGACGACACGTCGCTGGTCAAGGTCCCCAAGGACATCTACTCCATCTTCGAGATGGTGGGTTTCCAGAATCTCCTCAAGATTGAAAGACTCTGATCGGCTGGTATGATGAACGCGTCCGAAGAACAGCTCAACCCCTTTGAGAGGAACGAGATAGATGCCAACAGGCACATGTCCGTGGTCCTGCTTCTGGCGGCTGCTCTGGCGCTCCTGGTCTGGTTCGCATACATCCCGAACGTCTTCAATGTCGGGGACGCAACATACGACATCGTCATATGCGCCCTCCCGATCCTGAGCCTGCTCCTGTGTACGCCCATGCTGTTCTATAGGAGCACCGCCCTCTCGAATCCCATCTTCAAATACTATGTGCTTTTGCTTTTCGTCCTCACAATGTCCGTCCTGAACATCATCATGCCCAAGCATGGTGTGCTGGGCTGGGTCGTCTGTATCGCACTGACAGGCCATTACTACAACCCCAGGGTATGCAGAATCACCTTCGTCAGCGTCGCCGTGCTGATGCTCATCTGTCTGAATCTCGGTATGTTCTACGGCGAGTACGACTCGGATCTGCTATCGGGCGAGATCGATACGAAGGAACAGACCATCAGCAACATTCTCTTGCCCGGTATCTACTCAGATACGCCAGAGGGCAGAATGCAATACCTCAATGATCTGGCCGATGCAGGCGACAACAGATATCTGATGTCGCTTGCCTATTACGGAGGAAGACTGCTGTTCATCACCCTGGCGTACGTCATATTCGTTTTCCTGAACAAGAGGACGAAGGCCCTCGTGTTCAATGAGATAGTGGCCAACAACGAGATCAGAACAAACAAGGCCGAGCTGGACGTCGCTAGGGATCTCCAGATGGAGACGCTACCCGACGGGAGACCTGTCTACAGCGACATCGATGTAGTGGCCGAGCTGGATGCGGCCAACGAGGTCGGCGGCGACCTCTATGACTACGTGGACATAGACAAGGACCATTTCGCCTTCCTGATAGGGGACGTATCAGGGAAAGGGGTGCCCGCGGCGATGTTCATGATGAAGACCATCACCGCATTCAGGGATTTCGCCAAGGCCGGCGAGACCCCTGCCCAGATATTGAATGAGATCAACTCCTCCGTTCTGAAGGGGAACACGGCTACGATGTTCGTGACGTGCTTCCTGGGCATCCTCGATAGGAACGACGGGAGGGTAGTCTATGCCAACGCGGGGCACAACCCCCCGCTCATAGGTTCGGAAGGTGATTACCGTTATCTCAGGTGCAATCCAGGATCATTGCTGGGGTGCTTCGAGAAGACGTTCGTCAAGGACGAGGAGTTCGTCCTCAGGCCGGGAGAGAGCATCACATTGTATACCGACGGTATCACGGAAGCGAGGAACTCCGACGGCGATTTCTTCGGTGAGGAAAGATTCCTGGCATCGATGAACAGACAGAACAATGTCGACGTATCCGGGCTCCATTCGGCGGTCAGGGATGACATCGCGGCCTTTGTTTCGGGCGCCCCGCAGAGCGATGATATGACCTTCATGACCATAAGATACAACGGGCCCAAGGACGGAGAGGACGACAGCGGTCACGATGCCGGTATCGTTCCGGAGATGTCGGTCGCCCGGAACATTCCCGAGGCGGGAAGGGCCTGAAGAGTAAGAGAAGAGGAGGACAGAGGCCATGGATGCGTATGTAAAGAACGAGGCGAGCGCCAACAGATTCATGATACTGGTCCTGCTGCTGGCCGCCTTCCTTCTTGCAATGGTCATGCTCGGTTTCGCTACCGATCTGTTCTATGTCAGCCATGATGTCAACCACATGACCCTAGCCATCCTTTCCCTCGCGGTCTTTTTCCTGGTCACGCCGCTCACATCCATCAGATCGGACCGCCTTTCCAAACCCTGGTTCAAGTACTATATCCTGCTGCATTTCATCATAGCGGTCACGATCGTGAACATCGTCATCCCCAAGCACGGTGCATTGGGGTGGGCGGTCTGCATAGCCCTGGTAGCACATTACTACAACCCCAGGATCTGTAAGCTCATCTTCGGGGTCTCCCTCGTCTTGATGCTGGTTTGTTTGACCCTCGGGCTGTTCTACGGCGAATACGATCCCAACCTGATGTCCGGACAGCTCGACTATGCGACGGACATGATCCACAACTACCTTCTGCCCAATGAGTACCCTGACACGCCGGCAGGCAGGATGCAGTATCTTCTGGATCTGAGGGATGCTGGAGATAACAGATTCTTCGTTATATCGACCGCCTATTACGGAGGAAGAGTGGTATTCATCACCCTGATGTTCGTCACGGTCACGTTCCTGAACAAGAGGACCAAGATCCTCCTGTCCAACGAGATCGAGGCCAGCAACATGGTTGAGAAGAGCAGGATGGAGCTGAATGTCGCAAAGCACATCCAGCAGGAGACCCTGCCTGAAACGAAACTGTCGGTGAAGGATATCGAGATCGTGGCGGAACAGAATGCGGCCAAAGAGGTGGGCGGAGACCTCTACGACTATCTGGACATTGACAAGGACCATTTCGCCTTCCTGATCGGAGATGTTTCCGGAAAAGGAATCCCTGCGGCCATGTTCATGATGAAGACCATCACAGCGTTCAGGGACCACGCCAGGGCTGGCAAATCCCCCTCCCAGATACTGACCGACATCAATATGTCCATCATGAAAGGCAATACCGCGACCATGTTCGTGACATGTTTCCTTGCGATCCTTGACAAGAGGGACGGGAAGATAGTCTATGCCAATGCGGGGCACAATCCCCCGATAATCGGTTCGGACGGAGATTACCATTGTCTCAAGTGCAATCCTGGATTATTGCTGGGATGCTTCGAGAAGACATTCGTCATGGATGAGTATATCGTCCTCAGACCGGGAGAGAGCATCACATTGTATACCGATGGTATCACGGAAGCGAGGAACTCCGACGGCGACTTCTTCGGCGAGGACAGGCTCTTGCAGGCAATGAACAGGAAGAACCATGATACCGTGGCCGAACTGTTCGACTCCATCAACCAGGAATTGGACGGTTTCGTATCAGGCGCTACGCAGAGCGATGACATCACGTTGATTACCGTGAAGTATCACGGCAACAGGAATTCCTTCGAGGAGAGGTCGTTCGATGCGAGGCTGGAGAATATCCCGAACATGCTGGATTTCATCGAGGATTTCAGCGATATGCATAATTTCCCCGAGGAATTCAAGAAACAGATAGTCATCGTGGGAGATGAACTGTTCTCCAATATCATCAAGTACGGGTATGGGAACAGCGGCGGAGACATCAGCGTGCGCCAGTCATTCGACATCGTGGGCAACAAATACGTAATGGTGATCACCGATCACGCACCGCCATTCAATCAGTTGGAGGTCAACAATCGCACCTATAAACAGGGCGATATCGACCTTCACGTCGGCGGACTGGGATTGATCATCGTCAAGTGCATCATGGATGAGTGTTCGTACGAGTACAAGGGTGGTAAGAACATCCTGAATCTCAAGAAGCGTTTCTGATGTCGATCACAGCGGGTACAAAGTACCGATCCTGATCACGGATCCGTCTTCTCTTTGTCGTATTCGAAGATGTAGCGGTGCCTGTGCTCCTTGGTCCGGTCGATGGCAATGAAAGGTATCCATCTCTTTATCTCAGGGGTCCGGACCATCGGCGGCGTATAGAATCTCCTGACCTTCGGCAGGAACAGGATTACGATGCAGAGGATGTAGACGAAGATAAGAGGTATCTCTGACTGTATCAGCGGGTTGCTTGCCCAGTTCCCGAACACTATTCCGTTCAGAAGCACGATGAACGATTGGATGATCATGGTCTTCACGGCGAGTCTCCAGAACCTTCTGTGGGCCGAGGACAGCCTGACCATGGTCAGTATGGTCATCTCCGATGAGAGTACGGTGGATGTCAGTATGTACAGGTACTTCACGGAGGATGAAAACGTGGACAGGTCCAATCCGTAGGAGAGGGTGCTGAACTTGTAGATGTTGAACGCCAGGTTATAGGCCAGAACCAATTCCACAACGTACAGGATGCGGGGCATCCTCACGCTTTCCAACCATTCTCCGCCGGCCCTCATGTCAACACAGCCAACAACAGTTATTAATGATTAAAAATATTCTACTGCATGGGCCTACCGGCAGCAGACAGATTCCTGGACTGTGTCCTTCATCGTGCCGGTAAGGACATATCGATAAGTCCATTCGTGTTACTGCTCATAGTGCCCGGTTCCCTGGCCTTCGTCGCATTCGTGGTCATCAGACTATACATCGATACAGGGATGTGGTTCGTGCTGTCCCAGGCCGGACAATACCTGGTGGCGTTGTTCTTCTCGATGGATGTGGGGGCCATCACCTACACGCTGATGACCTCCTTCCGTCTCCATATCGGCCGTAACATCGAATGGACCAACGCTCTTGCTGACTATGCCGAGGAAAAGGGGAAGGATCCATCGGAAATACGTGAGATAGAGCAGGAGATGGGACTCCAGCGTGTGAAATGGGCCAGAATGCTCTCTTTCATCGTCTTCGCATCGACGGTGGCGATGATGGTGCTCAGCTTCTTCACCCTCGATTTCCGTTCGGGGGAGGGTGACAATAAATTCGTGGCACCCGAGTACGCAGCGCTCGCCCTATCTCTGGCGAATATCTTCATCTCAAGCCTGTACGGGCTGTACAGAGTCTATCAGATCGACGACATCCAGTGCAGGTTCTCCACAGCGTTCACGGATGCCATGCAGGACGATGAGATGCCAGAACCAATGAGCACTGTCGTCGATCAGAATAGGTTGAGAGTGCAGCTTGCCCTGCTCCTGGGCGCTCTGGTCCTGGCGATAGCCCTGGAGATCACAGCGAGATATCTGGATACCACGGATGTGCCTGTATCGCACGTATCCCCGTTGATCGTATTCATCGTTCTTTATTCCACATTCCTGTTCTTCTACGTCATACACATCCTCAACAAACATATCGCGCGTCAGTGGAAGTACGAGAACAAATTGCTGGTCTGGATAGCTGCCCGCGAGGGCGCAACGGGTGTCGCCAGGATCAGGATCGATTCATCGGAGCTGGTCGCGCCGGACTCAGGATATATAACGGACATCGTGGCGTACTATTACCACAGTTTTGTGAGGTTCATAAAGCACCGGTCCGGCTCCCGGTGAATCGATTCTCGGCCGTACGGTCGCAGGCTTCATATCATTGCTATGATCGCACCGCCGGAGACTACGATGGCAACCGCAGAGGCTATAGCCGCCCAGAACCAATCCATCTCGTGCACGAGGCATACGAAGGCGGTGATGACCGCGAAGAGGGGGGAC
>JAFUHJ010000088.1 GCA_017468935.1 Candidatus Methanomethylophilaceae archaeon | reverse complement strand
ACAATTGGTACGAAGTGGACGGGACGACGAGGGATTACAAGTACTATCAGGAACCGATCGTCATACAGAAGGGCGGTTCGATCACATTCTACGAGGTCTTCCAGATCCCTTCCGGTTCCAGTGTGATCGACGTCTCTCTGGATTACCACGGAGACGGGAAGGTATCCCGCGATAATCATATCCTGGATGGTTTGAGAAAAAGGCCCGAAGGCCTAAATGATTTTGAGATCAGCACCTGCGAATGATCATCGTTACCGCGTTTCCTCCGCCCAGGCAGAGGGTACCGAGACCGACATCCTTGTTACGGTCCTGAAGTGCGTAAAGCAGTGTCGTGAGGACACGTGCGCCTGAACATCCGATCGGATGGCCCAGAGCTACCGCCCCTCCATTGACATTGAAGATCTCGTCAGGTACGTTGAGTTCCTTCTTGACTGCACAGGATGCACTTGCGAATGCCTCATTGTGCTCAAAAAGATCGATGTCATCGATCGTCATTCCGGCCTTCTTGAGAACATGCCTTGTGGTGGGTATGGGCGCCTCCATGATATACTCGGGCTTGACTCCCCTCTCTCCATAGGCCTCGATCGTGGCCAAAGGCTTACATCCGTGCTCTTCGGCCCATTTCCTCGATGCCACTACAAGGGATGCTGCTCCGTCGCTGAGCTGGGACGAGTTACCGGCAGTGACGATTCCGTCCTTCTTGAACACAGGTTTGAGCTTTCCGAGGGTCTCCATGCTGGAATCCTCCCTCACACCTTCATCGGTGTCGAATATGATGTCACCTTTCTTGTTAGGGATCGTTATGGGAAGGATCTCCTTCTTGAACTTACCTTCCTTGATCGCCTTCGCGGCCTTCTGATGGGACTCTACGGACAGTTGATCCGCATCCTCCCTTGTGACATTGAACCTTTCGGCGACGATCTCTCCGGTGAATCCCATGTGCTGGTCGTTGAAGATATCCCAGAGTCCGTCATGGACCATGGCATCGACGACCTTCTGGTCATTCATCCTGTATCCCCATCTGGCATCATTCATGATGTAGGGTGCGTTCGACATGCTCTCCATTCCTCCGACTGCGAGGACATTGTATTCTCCTGCCTTGATGGCGTCGGCTGCGAGCATGGCCGCTTTCATTCCGGATCCGCAGACCGCGTTGACTGTGAACGATCCGATCTCTTCGGGAAGGCCTGCTCCGATGGCCGCCTGCCTCGCGGGGTTCTGTCCGAGTCCTGCACTGATGACATTACCCATGATGCATTCCTCGATATCGGTGGGCTGAAGACCAGCCCTGCTGACCGCTTCCTTAACGACTTTGGCACCGAGATCTGTAGCTTTGATGCCTGTGAGTGTCTTTCCGTATTTTCCGATGGGCGTTCTTACTGCACTGAGAATCACGACTTCGTCCATGGTATCTTTCCTATGGACGATTGATATGTATACAGTATTAAATATTGACGTTATTTGACTCCGTTGATTGACGAATGCAATTAACTTATGATCATCATGAACGACCGTTAAGGAATTCCACGGGTTGTAGCAGATTCATCCTTTTCAGAGGTTTGGAGAGATGTCTTCTCGCCGCGGTCGGGGGCTCATACCAGCCGGGAACGATCCATCTTCTCACTTCTTCGAGGATTGGTTCCGTGGATGATGTATGACATTCCTTGCACTTGTAAGGCTGACCGGCACCTTTGGATTTCATGGTCCTACCGCACTTCGGACATACGGGATTCGATACCTTCCTGTATTCCTCCGAAACGAAGATCACATGGATCTTCTCTATGTTCAATGTGCGCGGTTCGTCCCTCAATTCTCCGACCATCTCGACCTCATCGCCTGGAATGAGCCAGTCTATCGTATAACGAAACTCCTTGGAAGGTTCGTACGCACCGCATGTGACAGTTCCGAATCTTGTTTCGATATCGATGAAGACATGTCCTCCTGAGATGTGCCTGGGCTGTGATACGACAGTTCCTCTGAGGATATAGGACTGGTTCGGGATCAGCTCCTTCGGATTCTTGATGAGATGATCATCCGTTCCCTGGTTGGTGCGGAACACCATCCATCTCTCGATAGGTTCGGTGGATATCTCCTTGGAGGCCTTGATGAGATCCTCCTCGTCATCTCCTCTCAATCCATACATGACGGGACATGGTGTCGCCGGTACCATTGCGACCTTCTGCATACGGTCCTCCCAACTGTTGAACGTGGTCGGATAACCATGTTCGACATCCCTTATCGTAAGAGGATTGAAGATACGTTCCGTACCCCATCTGTTGGAGGGCCTGTAAGATAACAGCTCGAATGTCGTATCCCTGGGTCTCCAGGCCATTCCGCATGTGCAGCCGATGAGCCCCCTTCCACAGCCTATCTCGAATGTCGTTGCAGCTATCCTCTCGATCTCCTCATCGATGACCTTACGATCCATGATGGTCCTGACACCTCTCCAATAGAAGCTCTGGGAAGGTTTGACCTTTGATATCAACAATCCGGGATCGGCATCATCCTCATGATGTGCTTCGATATGAGGGATTATCCTCTGTTTCATCATCTCCGGATCCGGTTCGAAGGAGGTACATCTGTCATAACAGTAGATCTTCCTGTCACCGATCATCCCGATAAAACGTCTCTTACCGATACCTTTCCCGAATCTCATGACGAGAGAACCGTTCCCTCTAGTCTTCCATGGTGTCGCCGGATTAAGACGGACTAGCCTCGGATT
>JAFUHJ010000087.1 GCA_017468935.1 Candidatus Methanomethylophilaceae archaeon | reverse complement strand
GGGCCTGTACTTGATCCTTGCCCTCCTTGCCTGGAAGTCGGTGAAGTTGGAGCATGAGGATGCCTCCAACCACGCATCCTTTCCGGGTGCGTAGAGTTCGAGGTCGTAGCACTTGGAGCATGAGAAGCTCATGTCACCTGTACAGAGCAGCAGTACCCTGTAAGGCAGCTGGAGACCGTTGATGAGGTCCTCTGCGTTCTTCCTGAGCTCCTCGAGCCTCTCGTATGATTTGCTAGGCTCGACGAAGTTGACCATCTCGGTCTTCCTGAACTCATGGACACGGATGATTCCCTTGGTGTCGGCGTGCTTTCCCACCTCGCGCCTGTACGATGTCAGGTTCGCGGTGTAGTAGATCGGCAGCTGTGACTTGTCGAGGATCTCGTCCTGCAGGAGGTTCGTGATGGGGACTTCCGCAGTGGGGTTGAGGTACATGTCGTCCTTCGCGAGGTAGTACATGTCGTCCTTCAGGTTGGGGTACTGTCCGGTTCCGATGACGGCTGCCTTGTTGATGACGGCAGGCACCACAAGCTCGGTGTAACCCTGGTCCTTGTGGGTGTCCAGGAAGTAGTTGATGAGGGCACGCTCGAGCCTTGCTCCGTCGCCCTTCATGACATAGAATCCGCTTCCGGCGACCTTCGTTCCCCTGTCGAAATCGATGATGTCCAGTTCCTCTGCGAGTTCCCAGTGCTCCTTGGGCTTGAAGTCGAACTTCCTCTTCTCTCCTGCCTCGTAAACGACTACGTTCTCCGTGTCGTCCTTTCCGATGGGGACGGACTCGTGGGGGATGTTGGGGATGTTGAGGACACAGTCCTGCCTGATCTCCTCCAGCTCCGCCATCCTGTCATCGTTGGCCTTGATCTTGTCTCCGACGGTACGCATCTCGGCGATCTTCTTGTCCTTCTCATCGCCCTTGGGCATCTTGGAGATCTCGAGGGATACATCGTTCCTTGTCTTTCTGAGGCGGTTGTTCTCATCAGTGAGGGACCTCCACTCGGAATCTGCCTCGAGGAACCTGTCCAGTATGGTCTCGTCTCTGTTTCTGTTCCTGATCATCGTCCTGATCATGTCAGGATTCGATCTGATCACGTTGACATCTAGCATTTCATTACCTCAGAATTTCTTTTGGGAGAGCGAGGTCCATGTCCTCTTGTCAGTCACGACGATGACGCCTCCGCGGACATCCACGATCACTGCACCAGTGTTCTCCTCTATGGCTGCGGCGGCATCCTTGGCCCCCTCATCCGAGTTGGAGAGCACCTTGACCTTGATCAGACGGTTCTTCTTCAGCTGTGCGGTGATCTCCTCGAAGAGTCCCTGATCGAGACCGTCCTTCCCAACGTGCACCGTGGGGTTAATCTCGTTGGCACGCCTCATGAGCTCTTTCCTGGCATCCTTCTCCGTCATGTTCTCTGCTCCCTGATGTACGGTAAGCGCCGTACTTCGCCGCACGCATCGCATCTCATGATTACCTTGTGATTCGAGAGTCTGACAGTGCAGTTGACACCCGGCATCATGGGGAGATGGCAGTTCTTGCAGAACCTCCTCTCCTTCGGCATCTTGACGCGAGTCTTGCCGCTTATGCCCATCGCGATATCGATGTATCTCCTGGCCCTGTCGTCCCTGCCGTTCCTCACGGCCTCCTTGGACATTGTCAGCAGCTTGTCGATGCGATCCGCTCCGATCTGTTGGATAGTAGCGTTCGGCAGACGGCGTGACATTTGCGCACCTATGATGGTTGGGACATTCGCCGTCTTATAATAATTATTGCTTCGTTCAGAGTTCGGAAGCGGGAAGGAGGGACCTGAGGTACTCGCGTATCTCCAGCTCCTCCCCGGTGAACTCCTTGTCGGAATCCACATAGGTCTCGAACAGGAACATGGCATATTCATGGAATGCGATGATGCATTCGTCCCAGGAGGGCTTGTTCACGTAGATGCCGAGATCCTCGTTGGTGAGCGACCAGATGTCCTTGTACTGATCGTATGCCGTGGTCGCGACCAGAGGGTTCAGGAGATTCCTGTCCCCGTCCTTGGAGATGATCCTGTGGAACTTGAGGTGGGGGATGGTGTAGCAACCCGAGATCTTATCGACGCTGACTATGTGGCCTTCCTTGTTCCTCTTCACGTTGCCGACGACGATGACGGGTCCGGCGTTGCAGAATCCGGGGATATCGGATGATGCGATGTTCCTGTCGAAGGACAGCGGAATGAGGTATGAATCGTTGGTGAGGTTGTAGTGGTTCCTCTTGACCTCGTCCTTCTGGATCTTACCGACCGCCGCGGATAGCCAGTTGCTGCTGTTCGCGTATGATTCGATCTTCTCCCTGTCTAGGTTAGTGAACCTTCTGACATTGTCCTCGGTCCCGTATTCCAGCACGTATCCGTCAAGGTGCTCGGAGAGGGTCAGGAGATCCTTCGCGATCAATGCGCGGGCCTCATCCTCTTCGAAGGTGTCCTCCATCCATGTACCGGTCGCACCGGTGCCAAGGAAATCGAGTGTGGCACAGAGGATGTTCATCGCACCTTCGAGTGCCTCGTCGTTGCCTTCCGAGGGTCCGGTGGAGAGTCCGTCCCTGTTGCCGCCTATGGTCAGATCGAACTTCTTCACGAGTTCCTCTGGGATCTCGTTCTGCAGTCTCATGGAGAGTCTCAGGAGCATGCATCCGATGTCCGTCAGAAGTTTCTGGACATCGATCATGGTCTGACCTGCAACTGATATGGGTACACCCTCCCCGGAATCGGGGTCGGTAGTGATAACTGCAAAGCTGAACGAGCGCATCGCCACTATATCCGCACGTGAGTTAATAATTTATCGAGGTGACGCCTGGAACGGGAAACCGGCGGATACTCTCCATGGGAGTCCGCCTTTGTATTACGCGTGCGACTTCTCGCCATAAGGTTTATATGGGTGCTGTCAATCGTCCGAGACATAACAATGGGCGATGACCTAGTCATTAAATATGGCGTCTGGGTTGTCGAGCCTATCGCAATCACAAATTGGTGGTTTAAATGGTAAGAAAGCCAGCATCGATGTACAGACAGATCAAGGGGCAGGCATACACTCGCCGTGAATACATGGGAGGAGTGCCCGCAAGCCGTGTCAGCCAGTATGAGATGGGAAACACCAGGCAGGAGTTCCCCGTCACACTCACATTGAAAGTCAAGAACCGTGTCCAGGTAAGGCACACCTCGATTGAGGCAGGCCGTATCGCAGCAAACAAGGTTCTCACCTCCCAGGCAGGAGTCGCCAATTACCACATGACGGTCAGGGCGTACCCCCACATCGTCCTCAGGGAGAACAAACTCGCGACCGGAGCAGGAGCTGACCGTGTCTCGAGTGGAATGCGTCAGGGATTCGGAAAGGCTGTCGGAACAGCTGCAAGGCTGGAGCGCAACCAGGCCATCCTGACCGTCAGGGTCAACCCTGACAAAGTCGCAGTAGCGAAGGACGCTCTCTGGAGAGCATCCATGAAATTCCCCTCCCCTTGCTACGTCGATGTAGAGCAGGGTAAGGAATTCGTAAACTGATTCCAAGATGTTCGATTTCCAACTGGACAACATCGTTGCTTGGATTCGCGACGGAGGTTACACCTCCGTCGCCCTCCAATTGCCCGAAGGTCTGAAGATCCGGGCAACAGAGATTTCTGATTATATTTCCGAGCACACCGGCGCGGACACCCTTATCGTCGGTCTCCCATGTTACGGTGCGTGCGATCTGTACGATTACAAGGGCAAGACGGATGCACTGGTCCACTTCGGTCATTCCCCGATCCCATCACAGGGTGAGGATAGGAACGTCCTCTATATCGAATCCCGTTCCGACGCGGATCTGGACGGACCCATATTGGATTCCCTAGAGACGCTTCCTGAGAAGGTCGGGCTCCTTGCCACGATCCAATATCTCGATCTCATACCGAAGGTCAAAGGGATACTGGAGGCCTCCGGAAGGAAGGTATCCGTAGGGAAGGGTGATCTGAGGATAGCGTACCCCGGTCAGGTGCTCGGATGCAACTGCAGTTCCGCCGAATCCGTCCTGGATGACGTGGATGCGTTCCTGTTCCTCGGAGAGGGGGATTTCCATCCTCTTGCGGCGGCATTCGGAGTCAAGAAGGACATACTGGTCCTGAACCCGGTCACCAAAGAGGTCAGGAACATGGCGGAGATACGTGACAGGATACTTAGGAAGAGATTCGCCGCGATACAGAGCGCCAAAGGTGCCCAGTCGTTCCTGGTCATAGTTTGCAGTAAGATAGGCCAGAACCGTTCTGCTGAGGCCGACAGGGTCATAGAGAGGATAAGGTCCCGTGGATTGAAGGCGTACAAGGCAGTCATGGAGGAGATCACTCCGATATCCCTGATGTCCTACCGTGTCGATGCTTACGTCAACACGGCATGCCCCCGTGTGGCGATGGACGATTCGGCAAAGTACGACCGCCCGATGCTGACCCTTACGGAATTGGACATAGTCCTCGGAGACAGGGAATGGGCGGACTACGAGTTCGACCAGATCAGGCCAGGTTGCTGATTCTCGGTTCTGTGGGATGACCCAGGGCATATCGGATGTACAGTTCCTAACCAAGCGCTAAGGCTTTGAGGAAACCCTCGGTTCCCTCTATGTGATCGCAGGTCTCCCTGCTCTCCATCCATCAGCTCGATGACTGAACACCTTGCATGCCCAAGGTGAGGATGTTGCATGCAGCGTTCTAGTCGCGGTCGACATCCAGACCGCAAT
>JAFUHJ010000086.1 GCA_017468935.1 Candidatus Methanomethylophilaceae archaeon | reverse complement strand
GCCCTGGTCGGATTCCCTTCCGTCGGTAAGTCCACCCTTCTGAACCAGCTCACCGGAGCCAAATCCGAAGTGGGCGCGTACCATTTCACCACCCTCGACGTCGTCCCTGGAGTCATGGAGTACAACCATGCCAAGATCCAGATCCTGGATATGCCCGGACTGATCAAGGATGCTTCCCGCGGTAAGGGAAGGGGAAGGGAGGTCATCGCCGCCGCAAGGTCCGCGGATGTCATCCTTCTCGTGGTCGATATCTTCAATCCCAACATGAACGTCCTGTTCAAGGAACTGTACAACGCGGCCATCCGTCTCAATCAGTCAAAGCCGGATGTCGTCATCACGCCTTCCGATCATGGAGGGATCCTCGTCAAGCCGACAGTGAAGCTGACGAAGATCACGCCCGAGACGATCAAGGACATGACAGCCGCATATGGTCACATCAACGCGACCGTCGTCGTCCGTGAGGATATCGATGTCGAGCAGATGCTGGATGTCCTTGCAGGCAACAGGGTGTACATCAAGGCCATAATGGCCATCAACAAGGTGGATCTGGCGAAACCCGGACAGCTGGAGGAGGTCCTGGAGATGCACAAACAGTTCCGTTGCATCCCCGTATCTGCAGCGACCGGTTACGGCATGGAGGAGCTGAAGCAGGGATTGTACGACACAATCGATATGATCCGTATCTTCCTCAAGCCTCAGGGTCAGGAAGCGGATCTGGACATCCCCCTCATCGTCAAGCGCGGCAACACCGTTGGTGACGTGTGCGAACTCATCCACAGGGATTTCAAGAACAATTTCAGATACGCCATGATCTGGGGGGACAGCGCTAAGTTCCCCGGTCAGACCGTCGGTCTGGACCACAAGGTCGCCGACAAGGACATTCTCTGTATAATCGTGAAGAGGACCTGAGGGTAATCCCTGCAGGCCCGTTTTATTCCAATCAGGAGAACTGTTTACCGAGTTCCTTGATCCTTCCGACCACGGAATCGAGTTTCTCATGGTCCATGTTGGGGTTCAGAAGGGTGAACTTCAGCATGACCTTACCGTCCTTGACGGTCTGACCGATGATGGTGCCTTCGCTCAGGAGCTGTCTCCTGACCTTCTTGTTGACCTCGTCACCGGCCTTCAGAGCGAACACGACGGATGACAGTTCGGGTTCGACGGGAGCGATGAACTCCGGATCCTTTGATATGCTTCCGTAGAGGTAGGATGCGTTGTCGACGGCCGTATCGATGATGTCTCCGTATCCGTTCCTTCCCCTGGTCTGGAATGACATGAAGACCTTCAGCGCATCGAACCTGCGGGTGGTCTGCATCGACTTCCCGACGAGGTTGATGTAACCGTCCTCCTCATCCTCCTCGCGGTTGAGGTAGTCGGCATGGAGCTCGAAGCACTCCAGGAGGCTCTTGTCCTTCACGAGTATGGCCGAGCAGGAGATCGGCATCAGGAACATCTTGTGGAAGTCCACAGTTATGGAATCGCACAGGGATATAGCCGACAGCCTGCCCTTGTACTTCCTGCTCATGATGAGTCCGGACCCGTATGCCGCATCCGCATGGAGATGCATCCCGTACTTGTCGCAGAGCTTCCTCATACCCGCGGCATCGTCGATGGAACCGAAGTCGGTGCTTCCCATGGTGGCCACTGCGCAGTAGGGATACAGTCCTGCCGCGGCATCCTCTTCCAGCATCTTCTCGAACGCCTTCAAGTCTATCCTGCATCTGTCGTCGACGGGGATCTTGCGTACCGCGTTGTATCCCATACCGAGGATGTGCGATGCTTTGTCCATAGAGAAATGTGAGATCTCAGATGTGTACACGCGCAACTTGTTGTATTCAGGGGGAAGTCCGTTGAGCTTCACGTCCCATCCGAACTTCTGCTGACAGTACCAGTCGCGTGCCGCTATGATGGCGGAGATGTTCGACTGGGAACCACCGGATGTGAAGCATCCGTCTCCCGATCCCGGGAATCCGAAGAGCTCCAGGAGGCCGTGGACCATGCTCTCCTCCATCTCGGTTGCAGCGGGACCCTGGTCCCAGCTGTCCATGCTGCTGTTGAAGCATGATATGATCAGTTCGGAGCATATCGTCTCCGTGAGAACAGGCGAATGGAGATGCGGCATGTACTGGGTGGACCATGTGCGGAGCATGTGGGGGAGGATGACCCTCTTGGTCTCCTCCAGCACGGCTTCGAATCCTTTTCCTTCGTCCGGAAGGAATCCCAGCGATGCGATCTTCTCCCTGAGCTCGTATGGTCCCATCCCGGAGTAGGCGCTGCCGTCGGAATAGGAATCCAATATGGCCTTCAGGGTCTCCTCTATCATCCGGGAGAATCTCTCCTTGACCTCCTCG
>JAFUHJ010000002.1 GCA_017468935.1 Candidatus Methanomethylophilaceae archaeon | reverse complement strand
GTTCTGAGAGCTCCTTCTCCTTGCCGGGTATCGCAGGGACCTCGATCCCCACATCCATTGATGTCGAGGATACGATCTCCTTCAGACACGTGTCCCCCATGCGGGTCCACATGGAGACCATGGGGTGGAAGCGTATCTCGTCCAGTCCGGCATCCTCCAGGAGTCTGACCTTCTCGGGGTCGAATGTCGCTGTGTACAGATGGATGTGGTGATCCTTCCCGAACCTTTCCGTGAGGAGCCGGATATCGGGGAGCGTCCTGTCTATGGAGAGCAGCGGATCGCCTCCGGTTATCCCGGTGCCTGTTGCATCCATGGATTCAGCTTCGGCGATTATCTCCTCGTCGGTGCTGACCTTGGCCTCGTTCGCATAGATCACGTCGAGACCCTTCTTCTCGAGGGAGACGGGGCAGTAATAGCAGTTCCATTTGCACTGACCGGTGACCAGCAGGACCATCTTTGATCCGTTGATGCAATGTTCGCATCCCTTAGCCACATGACCGTTGCAGGCCGAGCCGCACTCCATCTTCCTGAGCATATCAGGGGTTACGGCACGATGGTTTATAACCACTGGCGTGAATGGGGATGCTATGAAGATGGACAGCAGACTAGTCCTCGCACTCGATGAGACGGACGGGACCAAGGCACTGAAGATCGCAGAATCGGTCAGCGATGTGGTCGACGCTATCAAGATCAACTGGCCCCTTGTGCTGTCCGAAGGACCCCAGATGATAACCAAGCTGTCCGAGTTCTCCGATGTCATATGCGATTTCAAGGTCGCAGACATCCCCAACACCGTCAGGCTGATCGTGGAGAACGCAGTCTCCAGAGGGGCTTCAGCAGTCATAGTGCATGCATTCACAGGTGACGATTCCCTCAAAGCGGCCGTCGAAGCTGCCGGGGATGCGGAGATCTACGCTGTCACGGAGATGAGTCATCCCGGAGGGAAAATGTTCACCGCGAAGCATGCCGAGGAGATGGCAAGGCTCGGAGTGGAGTGCGGAGTGAAGGGATTCATCGCTCCTGCGACCCGTCCAGAGAGGATAGCGGATATCCGCAGGATCATCGGGGACCTCAAGATCCTGTCCCCGGGAGTAGGTGCTCAGGGCGGTAAGGCATCCGATGCGATAAGGGCAGGAGCCACATATGCGATAGTGGGCCGTGCCATATATGGGTCCGAGGACCCCAGGGCATCCGCGCTCACTTTTGCCGATGACATAAGGTCCGTACTTTAAGTCGGACTTTTTGCGAGCACTTATAATTAATATAATAAGGCGCGGTAAATGTTTTAATACGAAACCGAGTATCAACGCCATTCATAAGACGGAGACTTATAGAATGCGCAAATTCGGAAAAGAGTCAACCGCCCCTGATGAAGGGGTAGGCCGCGTAAGCGGCGGGTGGTTGCAGAACCACGGTGCTCTGGCCGTATGTATCGTTGCTCTTCTGGCATTGGTGCTCAGAACAGCCTTTGCGTACGGTGTTTCCGCGGACGGGAATTATGCCCTGTCAGGCGGATCAGATGCACAATATCATCTGCACGTAGTCGAAAGCATACTCAATGGAAGCTTCATCATCGGAAACGATGTGGCAATCAATTACCCTGTCGGGGGACTCAACATCAACCCGCCCCTGTACGATTTCATCGCAGCAGGTATCGGTTCATTCGGAGGCGCGTCGTTCGCCCTGGCCGTTTTGGCGCCCATTTTCGGAGCGCTCACGGTGTTCCCCGTCTATCTGATAGCAAAAGAACTCAAAGGAGTTAAGGTAGGAGTTCTTGCCGCACTGATCTACGCCCTCATGGCACTGCCCATCAGCTCATCGGTGTTCTCCAACGGAAACGAGTTCGCTTTCACTGCATTCCTTCTTGCCTTCTTCATCCTGGCAATGATCAAGATGTCCAGGAAGCTCAGCGACGATATGCCGGCGCTGAGAGAGGCAGTCATCGCAGGTATTCTCCTTGGTCTCATTGCACTCTCGTGGAATGGATTCCGCTCGATCCTGGTCCTTCTGATCATCGTCATGGTCATCCAGCTCCTCATCGACCGTTTCAACTCCAAGGACTTCACCGCAGCACTTTGCTCCTATTCGATCGTCATGGTCATTGGAGTCGTTCTCGCGGCGATCTACTACATCCCTGCCGGACTTTGGGATGCGGTTTTCTCCGGACCTGTTCTCATCACACTCACAGCGGTGGT
>JAFUHJ010000085.1 GCA_017468935.1 Candidatus Methanomethylophilaceae archaeon | reverse complement strand
TCTATGTATGCCTCACCATCAGAATATAATATAATGATTTCTAAACTTAATCGGATTTCGTATAAAGTCTCGTTATTTTTGAAAATAGTGTCAAAATTCTTGCGAAATATCAATAAAAAGTCCAAATAACAACGTTTTTCGCAGAATATCTAAGGAAATCATTAGATAATAGTTTAAAATTTCTTACTGATTCCTCTTAGTGTGGTCCAAATGATGCTGATGGTCCGCTCAGTCAACGGCGGAGAACTGACCGATCGAAATCCCGAATGAACGACATAACGACAGTCATCGGAATCAATTGAAGTCGTGGATAAAGATGGTGGACCCGGCCGGATTTGAACCGGCGACCTCCGCAATGTCAATGCGACGTCATAACCCCTAGACCACGGGTCCGATGGTTGGACGATATACTTACAGTACATAAACTTTTTTAGCCACAGCAGGATTGAAGGGCGATGATCACACTGGGCATCGAGGGAACCGCGCATACATTGGGCGTGGGAATAGTGGATTCCGACCATAATGTCCTAGCCAACGAGCTGGACATGTTCAGACCAAAGAACGGCGGACTCCATCCCAGGGAGGCGGCCAACCATCATGTGGATGTCGTCTCCAGGATAATGCAACAGGCCTTCGATGTATCCGGATTGAAACCTAAGGATATCGACGTGATATCATTCTCAATGGGTCCGGGACTCGGCCCCTGTCTACGTGTCGCGGCCACCGCGGCAAGGGCATTCTCGTGCACCATGGGCATCCCTATCGTCGGAGTTAACCACTGTGTCGCACACGTGGAGATCGGCCGTGCCCTATGCGGATGCGACGATCCTGCATTGCTCTATGCATCCGGCGGTAACACACAGGTCATCGCCTTCGCGGAAGGACGTTATAGGATCTTCGGTGAGACGCAGGATATCGGTATAGGTAACATGCTGGACAAGCTCGGAAGGGATCTGGGGATGGGTTTCTATGCCGGTCCGACATTCGAGAAGCTCGCCAAAGAGGGCAAGGAGTACCATGAGCTCCCGTATTCAGTGAAAGGTATGGATGTCGCATTCTCCGGTCTCATGACGGCCGCACTCGCACTTCAGAGGAAAGGCGTTCCGTTGGAGGACATAGCGTTATCTGTTCAGGAGACAGCATACGCCATGCTCACAGAGGTCACCGAGAGGGCGATGGCCCATATCGGAAAGGATGAGGTCCTCCTCGGAGGAGGGGTAGCGCAGAACATGCGCCTCAGAGAGATGGTCAGGGAGATGGCAGAGGCCCGCGGAGCAGAGATGTACTGCCCCGACAGGAGATTCTGCATGGACAACGGTGCTATGATCGCATGGTTGGGCTCGGAGATGTACGAATCCGGTGTGAGGATGGATATAGCCGATACAGAGATCAATCAAAGGTTCAGGACCGATGAAGTAGAAGTCACATGGAGGAGCTGAGCTGCTTCTCCAAGATACCGTCCAGGACATCCAAGAACTCTTCCACTTTCTCAGAAGGTATCGATCCGCCGGCGGCTATCCTGTGACCGCCACCATCCCCGCCGACAGTGTTGCATGCCTCTCTCATGGCGACTGCAAGGTCTATGCCCTTGTCAAGCTGGCACCACATCCCTCTGGATGAGAGGTTGACAGGTTCCTTGGAACGGTTCATACCTATTGTGGGCTTGTTCGGGTCCCCGATGCACTGCATCGAAATACCGCACAGCATACCTGTGAATCCTGAATCGGAGCTATCGAACCATTGGAAGTGCTTCCTCTGGTTCAGACCCTTCCTGTCCAGTTCGACCATGTTAAGGACGAGGTCCTTATCGGAATCCTTCATGAGATTGGCGCCGAGCTCTATGCTCTTCCTGTCACCCATCCCTGCGGATATGCCCATTCCTCCGAATCCGGAACGTCCGCAGCTGTTCAGGACCGAGGACAGATATTCTGCGTCCATGCCTAATCCTTTCAGATAGTACCTGTTGCGGGCGATCTCGTTCATGGACTGTTCCAGCATTCCCTGCTGGGTGAGCCTGACGGCTATGAGGGACGAGAGCTTCCTCCTCTCATCATCCGTGAGATCCATGTAGGATTTGCCACGGTCTATGCCGGCATCGTCAAGGAGTTTGGCCACTCCAGCCTCGTTACCGCTGACACCCCTTATGTACGGGTCGGTGGTGAGGAAGAGCTGTGTCATCAGATCCCCTGCGGGGATGAGCGATCCCGGCATCTCCTCTACGAACCCCCTCTTCTTACCCTGTTCGAGCAGATAGGTGTTCAGTCCGGAGAGTCCGTTGATGTGCTGCCTGTCACCCGCGATCCCGGCGAATGCGACCTGCACCAGGTCCCAGTTCCTCTCGTTCATGGTGACGGAGAAGAGAAGTGCCATGGTGGCTCCGCAGCCCGAGGTCATACCGTCGATGCCGTAGAGATGGGGGTTCGCATAGCAGATGCGCTGTGCTTCCGATATTATGGTGTGATGGTCGAGGACGACGATGTCCTGTTTCATCGCATCCAACTGATCTATGTATGATGCTCCGAGGTCGGTGATGATGATACAGTCGGCCTTGGTGCTCCGGATGATGTCCATGTTGTAGTCGTTCAGCGTGGTGAAGAGCGTAGCACGGAACTCCTTGCCCTCCCTCAGAAGGGTCTGGGCGATGATCGATGCGGCGGACACGCCGTCGGCATCGTAATGTGAATAGATCTGAATGAAATCATGTCCGCGGACGATGTCCGCGGCATGTGATAAGGTTGTAAGAAGTTTTGAGGGGACCTCGGTCTCCATATAACTCACTTGAGCATGAGTTCCGCATTGCTGAGAGAATACTTCCAGTCTGCGGGGAGGACTCCATTCCTCTTGTAGTAGCGCTCCAGTCTCCTGATCTTGGCCTCGATCATAAGGAGTCCTCTCCTGTTGGAGACGTCTCCCTTGTTGGATTTGAGGTGGACGTTCAGTGAGATAGCACGCCTCATGAGGTTTGAAAGGTCCTCGGGAAGAGCAGGTGCAACCCCTTTCTCTGCCATGATCTCGGTGATCGTCTTGCCGGTAGC
Organism: Candidatus Methanomethylophilaceae archaeon; assembly: GCA_017468935.1. Classification (GTDB taxonomy): domain Archaea; phylum Thermoplasmatota; class Thermoplasmata; order Methanomassiliicoccales; family Methanomethylophilaceae; genus Methanoprimaticola. The sequence continues at coordinate 11,315 of JAFUHJ010000085.1, read as the reverse complement.
GAGCTTAACGTCAGGTACACCGTACTGGTCCCTGAGGATGAGTCCGATCTGGGCTGAGATGATTCCGTCTTTCGCGAGCTTCACGATGAGGTCCTCGATTTCGGTGGCGTTGAGGACGACCCATGCGGGATTCTCGGAAACCATAGGGTGCTTTGAACAGGATTTTCCCTTTCTTCTTGTGTGCATTCTTGCCATAATGTGATCCTCCGAATCATATCTAGGCGGCGAGGCTACGCATGCGATTATAGAAGAAGTATATAAAGGGTGTTTGAGCCTCTCACTGCTCTGAACCTTTGGTGAGCTGACTTCTAGCCCAGGGTATGGTATCCTCGTACTCCTCTCTTTCGAAGGACAGTTTGTCCGGAAGAGAATCGAACAGCTCGGATCTCATTTCGCAGTCGTCCCTGACCTTCTCTCCGAGTATAGCTGCGCATACGTCGCAGTAGCCTATGTCACGGGTGGCCACGATCTCTATCTCGTAGCCCGCTTCCTCGAGGAACTCTCTTGCGGCGGCCTGTTCGGATGTCTCACCCTTTTCAACATGCCCGCCCGGCATCTCCCAGCCGTTACGCTTATTGTGCCAGACCATCAGGAATTTATCATCCTTGAACGCGATGGCGTAAGCTGTCCTCATGTCAGTCCCTCTCGACCACTATCATGGCATGGGCCTTCTCGAAGGGCTCCAAGGGCTCATCATCCACGATCCTGTACCCTCTGTCGCGGATGACCCTCTCAGCTTCTTTGAAGATGGATTCAGGGGAGGTCGTCACATCTTCTGAACGAGCCTTGACAGCGACCATCCCGTATTTCGCATTGAAAGCATCCATGTTGTCGCAGAGGATCTTGGCCTGCATCTTCTGGGCCACATCCTGATAGACCACATCTACTGAGTCTGCGAACATGGAGTACTCCTCGGGTCTGGTGGCATCCCCGAGTATCGGCATCATGTTGGGACGCGTTTCACAAGTCCCTACCAGATCCCTGAACATCCTCTGGGCGAATTCCACGCAATAGACCTTCCCTTCTGCACATATATCCGCCACATGGGAGGGGGTGGTCCCGCTCGAGGCACCCAGATACAGCACCTTGGAATCTTTCTTGAACGGGAAATGCTTACCGCCGACCGTGAGGTAAGCGGACAGTTTGCTCCTCCTGGGGTCCCATTCCCTGTATTCGGTACCGGATAGGGTGAACAGCCTCTCTCCGTAGATCCTCATGCCGGGACACATGGACACAGTGTATAGACGTCCCCTGTCCAGGAAGACGCTGTCGGATGTGAAACTGAGTGGTTCCATCGACTCGCCTATGGTATATTCTTTATAAAATCCTGTCAATCGTCACGCTATGATTACCATTGACACCCTTTCCGCTATCGCGGACGCCGTTCAGGAGGAGATCCGCAAGATCCCGGATTCCGATTCCAAAGGCGACGAGATATCCATCGGTGCGGACGGCACCCCTACGGCGATGATCGACAAGATCGCCGAGAACGCCGTGCTGATGTATCTGGAGAGGAATAGCATCCCGCTCAATGTTCTGAGTGAGGAGATAGGTTTCGTGGACAGGGACGGGGAGGAGACCCTCGTGCTGGATCCCATTGACGGTTCCAACAATGCCATCGCAGGCATCCCGTATTACACGGTGTCGCTGGGAGTGGGGAAAGGTTCCCTCAACGGTATGAGGCTGGGGTACTTGCGCAACCTCGTGACCGGGGATTCGTATTATGCGGAGAAGGGGAAGGGCGCCTTCAAGAACGGGAAGCCCATCCGCATCCGTAAACCGGATTTCAACAGCCTTTTCCTGTTGAACTACATCGGAAAGTACGCACATCCCGACGCATTCGCGATGTCAAAGAAGGTGTCATCGAGCCGCTGGCTTGGATGTTCTTCCCTGGAATTGGTATTGGTGGCGGAGGGAGAGGCGGATGCGTTCTGCATGTATTCTGAGAATTACGTGCATTGCGAGAGGATCGTGGACATCGCTGCTGCGGTACTGATCCTCAGGGAGGCCGGAGGAGAGGTGTTCGACCTTGAGGGCAATGTATTGGACATGCCGTTCGACCTCGAGCACAGGAGCAACGTAATGGCCGTCGGCAAGAAGGAGGTGTTCGACTTCCTCATCAGGGGTAAGGATCCGATCAACGATCACAGATACGGCATCTATACCAACACCTCCATAAGCAATGCGGTTGGCTATACCCAGCAGGTCATCGACGCATTGAAGGGACACGAATACATCGTGGACCAGGAGATCGCGGACATCATGGGGATACCCGGACAGCCGTTGAAGGACATGGATGTGGATATCGTCATTGTGGTCGGAGGGGACGGGACCCTGCTGAGGGCGCTGCAGAAGACCGATGCCATGGTCATCGGCATCAACGGAGGAAGCGTAGGATTCCTTGCGGAGATCGACCGCGACCACATAAAGGACGGTATCGACAGGCTGCTCAGAGGGGACTACACGATCGAATCCCGTTTCAAACTGGCTTCATGGTACAACGGGGAATATCTGAAGGATTCGGTCAACGAGGCGCTCATACATACCTCATCGGTGGCCAAGATCCGTCATTACAAGATATACGTCGACGACGAATTGGCTTGTGAGATGCGTTCGGACGGGGTCATAATCTCCACTCCTACGGGTTCCACCTGCTATGCGATGAGCCTAGGGGCACCTTACATGGACCCTCATGTTGATGCGCTCATGGTGGTACCTATGGCCGCTTACAAGTCGACATCGAGGGCATTCGTCGTGCCTGCCAACTGCAAGATAACCGTCGAATCCGTATTGGACAAGGATTGCGTCATAGTTCTGGATGGTCAGGAGGAGATCCCGATGAGGGGACGTTCCAAGGTGGATTTCGTTCTCTCGAAGAACAAGGCCAGGTTCATCAGGTTCGATATGGACTTCTTCTCCCGTGTACGCGAGAAACTGGTGAATGCGCTATGAACAGGATCAAAGGGGTCAGCATCCATTTCATCGACGGATTCAACGAATCCGCCAAATCGACCTATCCCGACGAGTTCCTGTGCGTCCACAGGGAGATCGACGGGATCATCTCGGAGATGGTCATGCTTCCGGGAACGGTGTTCGGCGATGAGCACAGTTTCATCAACCAATGGATGGAGCCGATAGATTACTCGATAGCGGGATCGGCCCACTCGCATCCCGGATTCTCCAATCAGCCGTCCGATGCGGATAAGGATTTCTTCAGCAACATGGGCGGCGTGCATTTCATAACGTGCCAGCCTTACGACCGTAACAGTTGGAAGGCATACGATTCGCACGGGGAACCGATGGATATCGAGGTCTTTTACTGACCGGAAACGCATTTGTCCATCAGGGTATCGATGATCTCCATTAGTCCGACTAGGTATAGCTTGTCGGTGGATTCCGCGGTGACGCTGACCGTATCCTCCTGTTCGGAATCCAGTTTGACGAAGAAACCGCCTTCCGGCATATCGATCCTCCAGCACCCTTTGTCATATTCGACCACCGGGCTGACCTCGGTGACGTTCTGATCCATCATACGGGAGAAATCAGTCTGGCTGCAGGAGAGCTTGTACGTCCTGTTCTCAACGAAGTACTCTGGGAACTGATCGAGTGCGTCCCTGATGTTGTTCGTGGATGAGAATTGTGAGAGTACGACCGCAGCGTGGATGGCATCGGGCGAGTAGCTCACTCCCTTGAAGACGAATCCGCCGTCGTAGAATCCGAGCTCGGCCTCGTTGTCCGCCTGGGCCTTGTGGATGCCCCATGAGGAAGGTGCGGCCACGATGAGCTTCATCTTCTCCGCATCGGGCATGGGATGCGGGGTATTGATGGGAATGTTGACCCTTCCCTTGAAGATGTCACTGATGAGCCATGATACGTCCATCGTCACGGCGATCTTCTCCGGCCTGGTATACAGGATCAGAAGTGCTAGCACCTGCTCGTCGGTGAGCGGGTCACCGTTCTCGTCGAACACCCTCATGAGATTACCGATACGATTCATCGATATACCGATGGAACCGGGGTTCGCCTCGACGAGTGCCTTCATATGCCTTATATCAGCTTCTTTGACAGAAAGGGAACTGGTTAGGAAGTTCCTGTCCTTTTGTGCGTTGATGGATATGATGTCGGTACCTATTGCGTTCAGGACCTGAGGTGCCGAATCGGTCGCTGCACCGCAGTTGCAGTTCAGGACCATGGAACCGCCGGGGATGTCCTTCGACCTGGCGTAGAGGTCGTCGTTATAATGCCTGGTGGCGTTGTAGTAGGGCTTGATGTTCCCTATGGACTTGTAATCGGGGAGCTCGACCCCTTGCTGATCGACGAGTTCCAGACGTCTGATCTGGTCCTTTCCGAAGAAGCTGCCGTCCCGGTTTATGAGGAGATAACCGCTGACGAGGTCGAACTGTCTGAATTCCGTCACATAGACGCAGCAGTCACCCATTCTGGCAGCATATGCTGCCACGGGTTCGGAGACTATGTCGAGGTCGATGACGTTGGCACCGGCGGATATGAGGCCTGAGATCAGGGCTGCCTTCATCATCGGACTGCTCTTGACGAGATCCATCCCGACGACCACCGTCTTATAGTCGACAGCGAGCGCTTGTCCAATCCTAATTCCCATCTCGGGGGTCGTATCCTCCGACGATGATGACCTGAGCAACAGTTTGTCCGAATGCTCCATACTGGTCGCAACACAATCTCCGATAAAAATGGATTGCGCTTACGATGATCATATTGGACCATTGTGATATCCAAATGTCAGGTATCGAGTTTGGGGATGTCCCCAAAGGACCAATTCCTGTAGTAGTCCCTGACACTGGGGAAGAGCAGGAGGATCAGAGATGCTATGGCCAGGACCGCCTGCAGTTCCAGATCGAATACTGCCCTATCATGGTCGAACAGGAAGTAGACGTTCATAAGCATCAGCCCGATAAGGACGGCCAGGGTTATCCTGTATGCTATCCCGGATCTTATGATGAGAAGGAGCATCATGACGAATTCCGTGACCCCTATCCCGATGTACACATACTGGAAGACATTACCTCCGATGTATCCTGTATCGAAGATCTCGGGGAAGAGAAGTGCGGATATGCCGTTGAACAGCATGTGCATCGACATGACGAACAGCAGCCCCATGGCGTAATTCCCCGGATACGGGCGCATAGAGTCCATGCGTCCTCCAAGAGTCCCTTCACTAAAAAAGGTATGCTTTTTTAGGGGGAGGATATAAGCGTCCGCGATGAAGGGCGACAATTGGACCATCGAGAGCCTGCTCAGGCCTCACATGAAGCTCATCGCAGCCATCATTGTCCTTCAGATACTGGGTGCGATCGCACAGGTCGTGTCCATAACGCTTCTGAAGCCCATCATGAACAAGGGCATCTACTCTGACGACATGAGCGAGTTCATATTCCTGGCATGCGCCCTAGTCACCGCGACGCTCATCGTGGCCGCCGTCCTTATCGTGACCACGATTATGGCCTCCCATGTCGCCACATCCGTGGCCGAGGGGCTCAGGGTCAGCATCATGAACGCCACCGTAGGCGTGGATGACCTGGGAAAGCTCGGATCCAGCCCCACGGACGCGATGGTATGCCTGACCAATGACGTGGCCAGTGTCCAGAGGTACGTCTTCGAGGGTCTGAGGACCTATCTTCCCATGCCGGTGCTCCTGCTCCTGCTGCTGTACTACACATTCAGCACCAACGTCATCATCGGGGTGATCATGCTCATCACGATACTCATCATATCCATAACGACGATGTTGTTCACGAGACGCCTCAGACCGCTCTATGTCGAGCAGGTCAAATGTCTCGGGGAGATCAACACCAGTCTGAGGGAGAAGATTCTCGGTGCTCGTACGATACGCGCGTACAACGGGTACGACTACGAGGTCGACAAGTTCTACGAGCGCAGCGGCAGATACGGGGGCGTCAACAAGGAGATCGCACTGAACAGTTACTACATCCCCAACATGGCAACCGCCTGCATGTGGATATTCATCGTGTTCATCTTCGTGGCATCCGCACTGGAGGAGGGCACCTCCCTCAATGCATCAGAGATCATCATATTCATGCAGTTCGCGACTACGATAGTCTCCACCCTCGCCCTGGTATCATACATCAGCATCGGTGCCCCCAGGGCGCGTGTATGCTTCCTTCACATCAACGACATGGTGATGAAGGCGAAGGAGGAGAACAGGAACCACGATTATACATTCGAGGTCGAGAACACTGCCAACAGCATACAGGCGGAGAAGGTGGTTCTCACGGACCGCTTCGGGAGCATGGTCCTCGACAATTTCGACCTAAGGATCCTGAGGGGGAGGACCGTCACCATACTGGGCCCCAACGGAGAGGGTTCTAGTCACCTGATGGATATGATCCTCGGTTTCGAGATACCGGATTCTGGGAGGTTCGTAGTCAACGGTATGGACATATCGATGACGGATCCCCGCAACATCCGCCCAGGAGTTGCGTACGCAGGCAATTCCACACACATATTGAGCGGCACGCTCCGTTTCAATCTCGATCCGCACGGAAGGTACTCGGACGAGGAACTGATGGCGATGTGCGGCCGCGTAGGACTCACGGAGTTCATCAGCAGTCAGCCGGAGGGTCTAGATACATCGATAAACCATGCGGAAGCATCCATGTCCGGAGGGCAGAGGCTACTGGTGATCATCGCCCGTTGCCTCATCAAGGATGCGGATCTCTATGTCTTCGACGATTGTCTGTTCTCATTGGACAACGTGACGAAGCAGAGGGTACTCGATGCGATATCGGAGGTCTGTGCGGGCAAGACGGTGATCTTCCGTATGCACGACACTTCCACATGCGAACTTTCCGATGAGATCATCCTGATGTTCCGCGGCAGGATCGTGGGGCAGGGCAAACACTCCGAACTCCTAGAGTCTTCGGAGCTCTATAATGAACTCTACAAGACCGGACAGGGGAGGCACGGCACATGGGCATGATACGTTCTGCCATAGAGGCCATGAAGGCCCTGGAATCCCTCGATAAGAGTAAGGTCAGGGAGATGCGCTATTGTGCCATCCTCTCCCTTGTGGCCACGGCCATGCTGTACACGATCCCATACATCTGCGGTTACATCCTTGATTGGATGGTGGAGAGCATCGATAGCAAAGGGTCCATAGACCTGGATTTCCTGTTCGATATCTGCACGGTCATCCTGCTGATGGTGGTCATGTGGTATGTGGCGACCAACGAGTCCAAGCGCAGGATGACTCTGATAGCTCTCGCCATGACCAGGAGGATGAGGGAGGAGCTCAACAGCAAGATGATGCGCGTCTCGATAACGTTCACCGACGAGATATCCTCAGGCGATGTGGCAACCCGTTTCACATCATTCATCCCTTCAGTATCGAAACTCATCGCATCCGATTATACAGGATTCATCATCCATGTGACCATGATCTTCTCCATCCTGGTGATGATGCTGATCACATCCCCTCTTCTCGGTCTGCTGTACATAGCCCTGATCCCGGGTATGCTCTACGTCGCAAGGGAGATCACCAGGAGGTCGGAGGCGGATTTCAAGAAGCAGAACCAGAACGTGATGGCTCTCAACTCCCAGATGAGCAACATGCTATCCAACCACAGGACCATAAAGGCAGAGGTCCTGGAGGAGAAGGCGCTCGATCTCTTCATGATTAAGAACAGGGCCTACACGGCGGCATACGAAGGTGTCCATATCCGTTCCGGTATGATCTCCACCATTGCCGGGGTCGTGATCAATATCGGATATCTGCTGACCGTACTCGTCGGATCCTATGCGCTCTACGCATTCGACTTGGATGTCGGTATGTTCCTGACATTCATGATCTACGTCAGGGTACTGACGAACCCGCTGATGAGGACGGTGACAGTTTACAACAGCGTGAGCGAGGAGATGGTGTCCCTGGAGAAGGTCCTGAGTATCCTGAGCGCACCCGAGGATGACAGCAATGTTCCGGATGACGGCTTCCACATCACCGAGGGGGTGGTGAGGATAGAGGACCTAACATTCGCATATGATAACGGACACGAGGTGTTCCGGAATGCTTCGGTCGAATTCCGCCCGGGCGAGTTCACGGTGGTCACGGGACCGACCGGATGCGGCAAGACGACCCTGGCCAACATCCTGATGGGATTCTACCGCCCCACATCGGGGAGGATAACCATCGATGGCAGGGAACTATCGGAGATCCCCCGTGCCGAGCTCGGGATCAATCTGACGGCTGTCTTGCAGAATCCTTGGATGTTCACCGGGACCATCAGGGAGAACATCGTCTACAACCGCACCTGGATCACGGACGAGGAGGTAAAGGAGGTCGCTGAGCTCACCGGTCTAGACAACTACGTCAGGTTGCTCCCGCAGGGTTATGACACGCCCGTGAGCGAAGAGGTGGACAGCATGCCTCTGGCACAGCGCAGAATGCTGGCACTTTCAAGGGCGATCATAGGAAACCCGAAGGTTCTGATCCTGGATGAGGCCGTTGCCGGTCTTGACCCCATGAAAGGACAGAGCGTTATCGATAGGCTTATGTCGCTGAAGGAGGGCCACACAATCATCATAATCACTCACAACAAGGCCCTGATCGAGCAGGCGGACACCGTCGTCACGATAGAGAACGGTGCGATTAAAAGGTCTTAATTGGATGTTAGCTCCATAGTGTCCGATGAAGATGTGTGGCTATACGTCACTCAGAAACTTATCATTGTTAATAATGGTAATAATACCCAAATTGTACATATTTAGTAAGAAAAATTCGAGCCAGTCAGTCTGGAAATTAAATAATCTTTAAATAGTCTGTATTCGGATACTTTCCTCGGGGGCATTCTATTGGTTATGGAACGCATTGACCTGGAAAAAGCAAAGACAATTGCGAAGAACAAGGGATTGAAACCTGGAAAGGTAAAGGGAACATCTGGTATCCAGTTCACAAAGGGAAAGAACAACAGGCTTGATGTCATCGAGTGGGCCGAGTTCGAGAAGATCCTCAAAGAGAGGAAGCTCGCAATCTACGAATCCGGTGGCTGGATGAAGATCATGAAGGCCTGAATAGGCTTTTTCTTGAAATATCAGAAACCCAAAACTCTGTCCCATGAAGGGACGGGCCTTTCCACCTATTTTTATACGAGAAGGTAATCACAGTCATTGGCCTGACGTGCAAGGGTATCCGAGCCTGGCCAAAGGAGATAGGTTCAGGGCCTATTCTCGTAGGAGTTCGAGGGTTCAAATCCCTTCCCTTGCACCAATTTTTCACTAGCCAGACATCATTTTTGGTGCAATATGCTCGTTGCACAAGCGAAAGCATCGAAATCGTCCACAAAATCGTCCGGATGACGGAGTGAAAAACTCATGGAAAGAGAGTCAGAGGATGCCCTCGAAAATAGGCAATCTGGCAATTCAGAAAGGTTCGTTCTGACGGTCGGAAAAAGGGTCGGAACCTTTGATCCTTCGAAGCGGTTTTGGTGCAATGCGGGTGATGCGAATGGGGTGGCGGAATAGGGGAGGGTCTTTATTCCTTTAACGTTCCCAGGACCCTGCTCTCTACATCGGAACCAGAATAGAGGACTCTATACACCTCGACCCTTGCATCAATCTCTATGACGGAATATGAGATGGTATAATTCTTGTAAAATGTGTAACGGATACCTAACTCGGCTAGGTCCGGATTATCAACAATCTGGAATCTGCTTGGCATCTCCTCCTAGGATTTGATAATGTCCAGGATCCCCATCATATACTGGTCAGCAGTATCGTTGCTCTTCGTGAGCCTTTGGAGATATCCGACTATATCAACAATGTCCTCGACTGCCGGATCAGTCACTACGACATCATACTTCGTCATAGGCCCAGTTCCTTTCTGATGTATAGCTCAGCCTCGTCGATGGACTTGACACGACCCTCCTTTGCTGCCTGTATGCCTACGCGTATCTTGTTGACCGTATCCTCCCTGATGAGCCTCTCGTACTCTTCTATGCTCAATAAAACGGCATGGCCGTGGCCGTTCTTGGTGAGATATATGGGTTCGCCTGTAGGAAGATACTGATCGGTGAGTTCGGTATACCTGTTTCTGAGTTCAGAGCTTGGGACTACGATCATGTTTTCACCTTAAAGTTGATAAGATTTTATCAATATTATATTTGAAGTGTAAGCTGGCGACGGGCGCTGATCTGCAGACCTCAGGCTAATCATTTATGAGTCCATTGGGCGACTAACGGTTTAGCAGCAACGCTGTACAGGATTTTCGGTGTCTTCGGAGGAGTTCGGTATTAGATGCTGGATACGAACGAGGTCTAAAACAGGGGATTTTAGCACTCTTTCGAAATGCTAGATAAGGAGGTTATGAATACCTTCCCTTGAACCATTTTTGATACTATTTGCTCGAGCATATTATTTAACCGAATAAAGCTAACATAGGCTTCATGACAGGACATATTGAAGGCGCTGGTAAACTGCGCAAGGCATCGCCTTTTGTGGTGGCTGTGGCAGCAGTTGTGCTGGTGTTATTCGCTTCATTTATTGTTTACAACGGCAACGGTGGACAGCAAGAGATGGATTTGGATGGCGATTGGCATCTAACAGCGTATGCTGAAGGGTACTATGAGGAAGGCAACATCGTATACGAAGAGTATGGTCCGAAGGATCTGCCGGATATGGTCGCGACATTCGAGACGATCGGAGACGGAATATACTCCATGCATTTGGATGACAAAGAATACATCTGCGTGGCCAACAACAACACAATGATTACAGGAGGCATTGAGGAGTTCACGAGCACATCTGTACTGACCAAGATCGGGGAAGCGATAGTAATCTCATCATTCCTTTCCGATGAAGCAGGTGTGGCCAGCATGATTCTCGAGCGTCAGGATTCTGAGGACAGGCTCCAGGCGGAATCGAGGGATGTATTAGCGGAAGAATCCTATGGACTCAAAGAAGGCGGTGTGTATGAGGCTTTCATTGCGAACCAATACACCACGGACGGTATCGTCGACCATCTTTCCGAGAACCGCTCCCTGACAATCAACAGGGTCGAGCCTGGAATCTTGTTCTATAACTCCCACGGTGACCAAACCGATCTCGATTTCGTCGCGGTCAGGATATCACTCAACGACTGGATGGCGATCTCCAATTACGATTACGGTACTTTGCTTATCGACATGGTACATATCGAGGACGGGGTCGTCTATACAGCATCCTATGACAACACCAACGGCGACATTGAGCTTTGGCAGGTATGTTACGGTGACGAGAGTAAAGCCGTGAAGGTCCCCGGCAACCTTTTGGGCAAGCGTTACGAAGGAACC
>JAFUHJ010000007.1 GCA_017468935.1 Candidatus Methanomethylophilaceae archaeon | reverse complement strand
CGATTATGAGACGGGTGAGCCTGTCCATGGAGTCCTCCTGTTTCAGGAGGGACGGTTTGACCATCGCATTCTCGGTTATCATGATCCTTACATGTCCCCTGAAGTATAATAACGGCTGGTTGTTATCTTTGTTATTCATTTTTCGATGGCCCGACCCATGTACGGCAGAAACCCATCCCGAACTCACTTTTATTATAGTCCTCTGTCAATCAAATCACAATGAGAGGAGAACTGTCAGACGGATTCGTTATAGTCAGGGACCAGACCGACGGCAACCATCTTTATGGCAAGGGCAACTATGGTTATCCGCGTAGCGGAGGCGGTGTTGATCTGGATCTCCTCGAGGCTTGTCTTCTGACGGAACTTGGGAAGCTGGATGTCTTCGACGGGAAGAAGAAGCTCTCGTTCGAGGATATGTTCAGATTGTCCTCGGAGCTCATCGACGGTTTCGATATCATCTACATAGTCTACAGGGACATCCGTCTCGGAAGGGGACTTGTCGTGAAGTAGGAGTCCGGGAACTACGACCTCTCCGTATTCGGAGCGGGCAAGAGGCAGTCCAATTCCCGTCCCGCATACATGCTCAGGGCAGTATCCGAAAGGAGCCTCCTCGATGCCTCCGAATCCCTCGAAGGGACCAAGGAGACCAACGAGAGGAGGAAGAACCTCCTGTATGGTGTGGTCGACGAGGAAGGTGACGTCACATACTACAAGCTGCATGTGAAGGATCCCGCAGGGAAGGTTTTCCCCACGGATGTGAAGGGACATGCGGACGGAGTTCTGGTCAGTGATCGTGTCTTCGTCTTCGATCAGTCGCAGAGCGGATTCCTGCACGATTACGGTTTCTTCGGGAAGCTCATCAACGGGATCTATCAGTTATCGCTCGTGGAGGCCTGCTACCTCATAGGAAAGGGAAAACTTACCGTGAAGGATATGGGCGGCAAGGAACTGGACTACGACGACCTGTTCGAGTACGGTTTCAACGAGCAGGACGAGTTCGAGGACCGTCTGAAGGTATACACCGATCTTAGGGAGAGGGGTTTGGTCATAAAGGCCGGATTCAAGTTCGGTACGCACTTCAGGGTCTATCAGGACGATCCGGACGACTGTCACGCAAGGTTCCTGGTGCATGCGGTACCCTATGAGATAACCAAGATGTGGCCTGACATCTCGAGGACCGTCAGGCTTTCGGGCGGAGTCAAGAAGGAGATCCTCTTCGCTATGGTCAAAGGGAATTCGATACAGTACCTGGAATTCGAATGGTACAAGCCCGGTCTCATCCCCGGCAAGTGAATTTGAGTAATATTTTTTAAAAATTCGTGTTACTTATAATCGAACAGTGCCAGATCATTCATCCTCAGGTCCATCGAATCCGTAACGGAGGAGTTCATTATACTTCGCATTGGCTTCCTCGCTGCGCTTCTTGTACCTCCACGCATCGATCTCTGCGCGTATCGCGAGCATCTCGTCGACTATCGTTTCCGGATCCTGCGGCCTTGCCTGAAGAAGATAAGATCTCATGCGGTCCATGGCCTTTGGGGCACCCAGACCCTTGGCGATCTCGTAACCGAACTCCTCGGGGAATCCGAGATTGACTATGTTCCTCACCAATCTGTCCTTGGATGAGTTCCAGATCTCCTGGGATTCCGTTGTCATGGTTATCGCTCGGAATATCGATGATGATATGATGGAAAAAGGGAAGGTAAGTGGTTTCTTCAATGCGACTCGGGGGAGCCGTATCCGATCTTCACTCGATAGCACCGGCAGGGCACTCGTCGATGCATGCTCCGCACTCTGTGCAGACGCTAGCGTCGATAACAGCGACATCGCCGATGGTGATTGCTCCGGAGGGGCATGCGTCTGCGCACGCTCCGCATGCGACGCACTCAGATTCGATGACTTTGGGCATTTAATTAACCTCGTTAATTAACAATTAGTACCGAATATTTAATATATGTCCTGATAAGAAAAGCTAAATTATTTTAGTCTAGACTAAAAACAGTGATTCTATCTGAAAATGTAAGGTGTGGGGGCATTGACCCCCCAGGTTTCACATTCACTCCTTGGCCTCTTCAGCGGCCAAAGCTTCCTTTGCCTTGCTGAGGGTCTTGGAGATCCAGTACGTCATGATGACGGCCAGGATTGTCACGATGATCGCGTACACGAGGTTACCCCAGATTGTATCGTCCTCGTTGGGGAAGATCAATGCAACCAGGTCCTTGATGGTCTCGTTCCATGCCAGAGCGGCGACGAGTCCGAACGCGGCGGTGATCAGGGCGGCGAATGTCTCAAGTAGCTGAACTTTGAGTGCTCCTGCCATGTTCCTGCAATTGCCGTAACACTTATATAAAATAAATGGAAAAAGGGCCTAACGGCCCTTAAGGTTTCACAGTTGGATCTCGATACCCAGTTTCTCGGTGAGTTCCTTGTACCTGTTCCTGATGGTGACCTCGGTCACTCCGGCGACATCGGCGACCTCTCTCTGCGTCCTGCGCTCGTTGCACATGATGGACGAGATGTAGATCGCTGCTGCGGCCACACCGGTGGGTCCCCTTCCGGAGGTAAGTTCCCTCTCGGACGCATCCTTGAGGATCTCCGCGGCCTTGGTCTGGACCTCTCCGCTCAGCTTGAGCTCGGAGCAGAACCTCTGGACGTAGTCCTGGGGCTTGGTGGGCATCAGCTTCAGTTTGAGCTCGCGTGTCATGAACCTGTAGGTCCTTCCGATCTCCTTCCTTCCGACACGGCTGCTGTTTCCGACCTCGTCGAGCGTCCTGGGCACTCCGCACTGCCTGCATGCAGCGTAAAGGGATGCCGCTACGACTCCCTCGATGGACCTTCCTCTGATCAGGTTCTTGTTGACCGCTTTCCTGTAGATCATAGCGGCGGTCTCCCTGACGTTCCTGGGAAGTCCCATTGCAGATGCCATCCTGTCAAGTTCCGACAGGGCGAATGCAAGGTTCCTCTCGGTCGCATTGGATACACGGATCCTTCTCTGCCATTTCCTTAGCCTGTACAGCTGGGCTCTGTTCCTGGTGGGGATGCTCTTTCCGTAAGAGTCCTTGTTCTTCCACGAGATCTCGGTGGACAGTCCCTTGTCGTGGATGGTGTAGGTCATAGGTGCACCGGTACGTGCCCTCTTCTCTCCCTGCTCAACATCGAATGCCCTCCACTCGGGTCCCTGATCGATGAACTGATCATCCAGGACCAGTCCGCAATCCTCGCACAGGAGCTCTCCCCTCTCGTAATCACGTACGAGGTGGTGGCTTCCGCACTCGGGACATACCTCGATTTCTTCTGCTCCTTCCTTTGTCTTTACCATGTTTGTTTCCCCCTCTGGTATAAAGGTCGGTTCCTATTATCCTGTCAGTAACCACATTCCTGGTCTCAATCGATGCATAAGGTCCGGAAACGGGCCCGAACACTCTTTTGATAATGCCGATCTTGTTCTGACCGGCATCGAATACTGGCTCTCCGATATCTGGTGCGTCGGGGCACTGGACGATCAATCTGCCGTCCGTGGTTATCTCCTTCACCTTTCCCAGAAAATCCATAAGCCTATTCCGCCACTGTGAGTACTTGACCCAATAGGTATCGTTATACTCACCTATTATTTAATAGATAGGCTACACTTTATATGGTAGCACGAATTTTCTTAATTTTCTAATATATAAATAATGGTCAATGTTTCCTTACTGCTGGATGGGTAACAATTGGCTGTTAGCAAGCGGTGTTTTTTCAATGGAAACGGAGGTGTCTCGAAAACCTCTGATAACGGTCTCCGGGATTATGGATCCGCTGTCATCATCCACACGCAGTCGATTCGGACTGAATGAGGGAATATAAGGGATTTCGGTGAAAACGACTTCCAGTGATTTTCGACGTCTTGAACGATCTTCCTTTCTTGAGGATATGGTGCAATTGTGGTGGAAAGTATATAAAGTAAATTTTATCAT
>JAFUHJ010000084.1 GCA_017468935.1 Candidatus Methanomethylophilaceae archaeon | reverse complement strand
TAAGGAAAAGGACTGATCGTATCAGGTTCTTCTTCGGAGAAGATTCCTGCCACCCTCGCGAGCAAGTTCCATCATGGTCGCATCTTCTTTCGGATTCGCGCTGTCCTTTGTGCTATGAAGGATCATCGTTGTCTCGAAGTTTCTACGGGTCAGTATCCTCTGGATACGTTCCGCGGTCGGTCTTCCGGCCTCCGACCTTGCTCCTGCGGATACTATAACCAGTGCCTTCCTCGAAGGAGGTTCGGGCTGTTCCGCGTAGAGCTTGTAGGTCCTGTCCTCGTACATGCAGTACAGTCCTGTTGCCCTGCCGAAATAGACCGGTGTGGCGACTATCAGTGCATCGCAGTCCCTAAGGTCATCCAATACCGGGACGAGATCGTCCTTCAGAGGACACGGCCTCCCTCTCTTGCATGCGCGACAACCCTGGCAATCCCTGAAATCCAATTCGTTGAGGAAATGGATGCGCACTTCCGCATCCTCGATCGCATTGGCCGCTTCCATGGCCAACGTCGATGTGCTCCCTTTGCGGGAAGGACTCGCCAATATCACGCATACCATCCTTGACATACTGGACCTCACCTTTCGCTCACACCGTTTACCTTATCCATCGTATCCGTCGAGGACTGAATAGGCAACGTATGGACGATAGCACCATCTCATCCGATATAATCATTCCTGACCGGGATCGGATGATGTCTGGGGCAACTGTAATATACCTACTAAAACAGTAGGAATTTATGAATGGGAGAGACCTTCTGCAAAGGACCGTGACGACGATCCAGGAGATGTATCTGAAGATCGGGGACACGAACGGTATCGTCTCCCTGTATTATCCCGTAGGCGACGATGGGGAACGCATCAAAACGGAGTTCCTCGAGGCGGCCGGATCGGAATTCCCGGACATAGTGTTGGAATCCCTTCCGCAGCGTGTCAGGATAATCGTGAGCGAAGAGGATTGCGAGCGCATATCCAAGATGCCCATGAAAGGGACCATGAAGGACATGACATCGCTCGCTAACAGTCATGCACCCATAGATGAGTTCAGAAAGCTCATCGATGAGAAATACCCGGGATCGATCATGATGAAATCCCAATACATCGACTTCGACTGGGTGGTCAGATTCCCGGATGAAGTGGATGAGGACATCTATTGTCTGGCAGAAGAGGTCGGCCAGGTCACCTACCATCGTTTCTCGAAGGAGGAGTACCTGGCCTTTGGTTATGAATTGCCTGAGCTGTAATCACAGAAGATCGGTGAGCTTCACCGTATCCAGATAATCGGATATCACGGAATCGAGCTTCCTCCACATGGGGAGCGTCTTACATGTATCCGCCCTGGTGCAGACGAAGCCGTCGTTGAGGCAGGCCACGGGGGCGATCTGATCCTCGGAAACCCTGAGGATCTCGCCCACCGTGTATTCGCTGGCCGGTTTGGTGAGTTTGTAACCTCCGCCTTTACCGGCGACGGCCGTCACAAGACCGTGCTCCTTGAGATTCGGCATTATGGATTCAAGGTACTTCAGCGAAAGGGCCTGCCTATTAGCGATATCCTTCAAAGGTACGGCAACATCGGGCTCCTGTTCGGCCATGTCGATCATTATGCGCAACGCATACCTCCCCTTCGTGGATACCAGATAGCTCATGTCATTCCTCGAACAATGCTGTGGAGAGGTACCTCTCGCCGGTGTCCGCTAGTATGGCCACGATGTTCTTACCTTCGTTGGCGGGATCCTTGGCCAACTGGATGGCTGCGGTCATCGCCGCTCCTGCGGATATCCCTACGAGCGTTCCTTCGACCTTTCCTACGAGCCTTCCGTTCTGGAAGGCATCGTTGTCCTCCACTGCTATAATCTGGTCGTAGATAGTAGTATCTAAGGTATCCGGTACGAATCCGGCCCCGATACCCTGGATCTTGTGGGGGCCTGTCTTGCCTTCGGAGAGCAGAGGTGAACCCTTGGGCTCTACTGCCACGACCTTCACGTTCGGATTCTTGGATTTCAGATACTTCCCGACCCCGGTTATGGTACCTCCGGTACCTACTCCGGCCACGACGATGTCCACCTTACCGTTCAGGTCGTTGTAGATCTCAGGTCCTGTGGTCTTATAGTGGATCTCGGGGTTGGCGGGGTTCACGAACTGTCCAGGGATCACCGAGTTGGGGATCTCCTTTGAGAGCTCGTCGGCCTTTGCCACTGCACCCTTCATTCCCTTGGCGCCTTCCGTTAACACGAGCTCCGCGCCGTATGCCTTGATGAGCTTACGGCGCTCGATGGACATGGTCTCGGGCATGACGATCTTGATCTTGTATCCCCTGGCGGTGGCGATGGATGCGAGTGCGATGCCTGTATTACCGGATGTGGGCTCGATCAGTACCGTATCCTTGTTGATCTTCCCCTGCTTCTCCAGTTCGTCGATCATCGCCTTGGCGATCCTGTCCTTGACGGATCCGGCGGGATTGAAGAACTCTATCTTACCGTAGATGTTTGCCTTCAGTCCGAGCTCTTCCTTGATCCTTTTGAATTCCACCAGAGGTGTGTTCCCGATGGTCTGGTCTATTGATGTGTACAGCATTGATATCAGTCCTTCACTGCTTCGAAACCGTTTTTGAGATCGTTTATGATGTCGTCAATGTGCTCGATACCAATCGAGAGACGGATGGTGTTGGGTTTGATGCCGCATGCGAGCAGGGCATCCTCGTCCAACTGGGAGTGGGTCGTCGATGCCGGGTGGATGACGAGCGACTTCACATCGGCCACGTTCGCCAGCAGAGAGAACAGCTTCAGGGATTCCGTGAACTTCTTGGCCTTGGCCGCGTCGCCCTTGATCTCGAATGTGAATATCGATCCCGCTCCATTGGGGAAGTACCTGTCGTAGAGCTCCTTCTTCTTCCCTGTCTCCAGCGAGGGGTGGTTGACCTTCTCGACCTGAGGATGGTTCTTGAGGAACTCGACGACCTTCAGCGCATTCTCCGTGTGGCGCTCCGTACGGAGGGACAGCGTCTCCAGTCCCAGCAACAGAAGGAACGAGTTGAACGGAGATATTGTGGCTCCCTGGTCCCTCATGAGGGTCGTACGGATCTTAGTGACGAATGCCGCCTTTCCTACGGCATCGGTGAAAACGATTCCGTGGTATGACGGGTTTGGCTTCGAGAGTGTGGGGAACTTGTCATTCTGTGCCCAATCGAAGTTACCACTGTCCACGATGACACCTCCCATCGCGACTCCGTGCCCTCCGATGAACTTGGTCGCGGAGTGTACGATGATGTCGGCACCATGCTCGAACGGTTTGAACACGGAGGGCGGACTGAATGTGCTATCCACGATCAGAGGGATACCGTTCTCGTGCGCGACCTTCGAGATGGCCTCGATGTCAGCCACATCCGAGTTGGGATTTCCGAGCACCTCTGTGTAGAGGAGCTTGGTGTTGGGCCTGATGGCCTTCCTGAAGTTCTCCGGATCGGACGGGTCCACGAATGTCGTCTCGATACCCTGTTCCCTCAACGTGTTGGCGAACAGGTTGGTCGTACCTCCATAGAGGTTGGTGGACGATACTATGTGGTCGCCTGCCAGGGCTATGTTCTGCACCGCGTACGTTATGGCCGCGGAACCTGAAGCTGTGGCGAGTGCCGCCACTCCTCCCTCCAGAGCCGCGATCCTCTCCTCGAAGATCGAGGATGTGGGGTTCATGAGCCTGGTGTAGATGTTACCGGGTTCCGTGAGGGCGAAACGTCCTGCAGCTGTGGCCGAGTCCTTGAATACGTATGAAGTGGTCATATAGATGGGTACAGCACGGGAGTCGGTCGCAGGATCGGCCGTCTCCTGACCAGCATGTACCTGCAAAGTCTCGAGTTTGTACTCATTGGGGGTTGTCATTGATTCACCAGACCGTGTAACAATCAGGCTTCATAAAAACCTACCTATTAAATTGGTAGGAATTACTAAATACGCCATGAAGGATGTTGCTCTCAGGTTACAAAATGCCGATCAACATTCCAGATGGACTCCCGGCCTTCTCCGCGCTGGAGGAGGAGAACATATTCGTCATGAAAGAGACCAGGGCAATCTCCCAGGATATCAGACCTTTGAAGATAGCGATCCTAAATCTGATGCCCACGAAGGTCGAGACGGAGATCCAGCTGATGAGGCTCCTGAGCAACACACCTTTACAGATAGATATCACGCTGCTCATACCTGCCACACACAAATCGAAGAACACCTCCCATGATTATCTTGAGAGGTTCTACAAGAAGTTCGATGACATAAAAGACCAGAACATAGACGGACTGATAATCACAGGGGCTCCTCTCGAGGATAAGGAATTCGAGGAGGTCGACTACTGGCCCGAGCTGTGTGGGATCATGGATTGGTCCAAGCAGCATGTGACCACCACGATCTACATCTGCTGGGCATCCCTTGCGGGCCTGTATCATCACTACGGGATACAGAAGCACTCCCTTCCAGCTAAGAAGGCGGGCATATTCAATTACAGGAACCTCATGCCCAGCGAACCACTCCTGAGAGGAGTGGACGATGTTTTCAAGGTTCCCCAATCAAGGTATGCGACGGTATCGGCGGATGATATCCTGAAGTGCCCCAAGCTGCAGATAGCGGCCATGGATGAGAACAGGGATCCCGCCATCATCATCTCCGACGATCAGGAGATTTTCATCACCGGCCACATGGAATACGACGTCAACACCCTGGCCAACGAGTACCAGAGGGATGTCGACAAAGGTATCACCCCGGCCTTCCCACTGAACTACTATCCGGACGACGACCCCAGGTTCGACCCCGTGCTCAGCTGGAGGACGTATTCCACGATGGTATTCACCAACTGGCTGAACTACTACGTCTACCAGTTGACACCTTACGATCTGAAGAACGGAAAGATAAGAGGATGATTTGAATGGAAGAAGTATATCTGGACAATGCGGCGACATCCCGCATGAAAAAAGAAGCACTGGACGCTATGATGCCGTATTTCATGGACGAATTCGCTAATCCTTCCAGTATCCATGCGATGTCGAGGGCCCCCAGAGCGGCAGTCAAGAAGGCCAGGGAGCAGATAGCCGGATGCATCAACGCTGAACCGGGCGAGATCTACTTCACATCCGGAGGTACCGAGTCCGACAACTGGGCACTCATCTCTGGGATGGAGATGCAGGAGAAGAAGGGAAAGCACCTGATCATCTCCACGATCGAACATCATGCGATCCTCGAGACATCCTACTATCTTGAGAAGAGAGGATTCGAGGTCACAAGGGTCAAGGTGGACAAGGACGGTATCATCGACATGGCCGAGTTGGAGAAGGCCATCAGACCGGACA
Source organism: Candidatus Methanomethylophilaceae archaeon (assembly GCA_017468935.1). GTDB lineage: Archaea > Thermoplasmatota > Thermoplasmata > Methanomassiliicoccales > Methanomethylophilaceae > Methanoprimaticola. The sequence goes on along the minus strand of JAFUHJ010000084.1, from coordinate 2,083 downwards.
CCGTCCTGATATCCGTGATGACGGCGAACAACGAGATCGGTTCCATCCAGCCCATAGCCGAGATCGGAAAGCTGGCGCATGACAAGGGGATACTCTTCCACACGGATGCCGTCCAGGCGTTCGGACACATCCCATTGGATGTGAAGGCGATGAACGTGGACATGCTCAGCGCCAGCGGACACAAGTTCGGAGGTCCGAAAGGAGTGGGATTCCTGTACGTCAGGAAAGGCATCAGGCTTCCCCCGTTCATGCACGGCGGGGAACAGGAGGAGGGCCGCAGGGCAGGTACCACCAACGTCCCCGGGGTCGTCGGCATGGGTGTCGCGGCGGAGATCTCCTGCAAGGACATGGATGCCAAGAACCGTAAGATGACGGAACTCCGCGACCATCTCATCGACCGCGTGCTGAAGGAGATCCCGTATTCCAGACTGAACGGGCACAGGTACAAGAGACTCCCCAGCAACGCGGATTTCAGCTTCGAGTTCATAGAAGGGGAATCCATGCTGATGAGCCTCGGTATGAAGAAGGTGTACATCTCCACTGGATCCGCCTGCGCCTCCGGTTCACTGGACCCTTCCCACGTACTGCTAGGTATAGGGCTTCCCCACGAGATAGCGCACGGATCTGTGAGGATATCCATCCCGGAGGAGACTACATTGGAACAGATCGACTATGCGGTTGACTGTCTGAAGCAGACCGTGGAGACCATGAGGTCCCTGTCGCCGCTATACGATGATTTCATCAAGAGCCAGAGGGTGTGAACATGTACGACGGAGAATACAGCGACAAGGTCATCGACCATTTCACGAATCCGAGGAACGTCGGGGAGATCGAGAATCCCTCCGGTGTCGGTACCGTGGGCAATGCCAAGTGCGGGGACATCATGAGGATATTCCTGGACATAGACGAGAACGGGATCATCAGGGACTGCAAGTTCAAGACATTCGGATGCGGTGCTGCCGTCGCAAGCAGCAGCATGGCTACCGAGATGGTCAAAGGGAAATCCGTCCAGGAGGCCATGGAGATCACCAACAAGGCGGTCATGCAGGCATTGGACGGCCTTCCGGTCGTCAAGATACACTGCTCCCTCCTCGCGGAGGAAGCGATCCACGCCGCACTCTGGGATTACTGCCAGAAGACCGGTACGGTCATCGAAGGTCTGAAGGAACCCAAGGCCGACATAAACGACTGATCATCCTGCCTTCACGGCGGGGTTGGTCCTCCTTACCAACCTGGAATAACCGTACGCTATACCGTATGCCAACAGGGCCAACCCGATGAGCCACAGTATGGTAGCGAACAGAGGCTGGGTGTGTATCCTCAGGAACGGGTACGGAGCAAGATCGTCGTTGCCTGCGATGAGCAGGACCGTGATGATCCCGACCGCGTAGATCATCATTGGTATGAGCGAATAGAGCACATCCCTCCTGCTGAAGGGATCCATATCGGACAGATACAGGAAATCAACGATGGCCAGCAGCGGGATCAGCAGGTGCAGGAATATCATCCCTCCCAGGTCGAAGAGCACATGCCATCCGATCGTGGGTGCGAGCACGAATACGACCACCAGCATCGTGACCGTGAGCATCAAGGTCGCTGCCAGCTTGAAGATGGCCAACGCCTTCGGTATCCTGATCCCTTTGAAGAGGCAGAAGAGGGAGGCGATGGCACCGACCACTGCGAGTATGTTGGACCAGTTCGTGTAATAGAGGAAGAAGTTGCTACTGGTTCCGAAATCGTTGTCCCCGACGAAGAGGAATATGTAGTTCGAGAATGCATATGCCGCGAACACTATGATCAACGAATCAACAAGGATCGTCCGCTCCCTTATTCCGAAGCCTGCCATGAACATCTAATCGTATATTCCACATATTAACCGTTTGATGACCTTGTCTTAGGTCTGATGATTTAACAATGCTTATATCCTTTCCTCTAATGGCTCTGAGGAAACCCTCGGTTCCCTCTATGTGATCGCAGGTCTCCCTGCTCTCCATCCATCAGCTCGATGACTGAACACCTTGCATGCCCAAGGTGAGGATGTTGCATGCAGCGTTCTAGTCGCGGTCGACATCCAGACCGCAAT
>JAFUHJ010000083.1 GCA_017468935.1 Candidatus Methanomethylophilaceae archaeon | reverse complement strand
CGGACGCTACCTTGCGGAGGGTCTCGTTGACCTCGTCCAGACCGAAAACGGAATCCACAGAGGTCTCCATCCTCGTTGTCTCCATGAGGGCGGATATCCTCTTCAGACCCTCGCCGTCCTCGTGGACGAAGACGAAATGATACTTCTGACCCCTTCTTGCGGCCATCTTGTCATACTTCCTTCCGGCGAACCCGAACATGAAACGCTTGAGCACACCGAGTTCCATCCTCTCCGCGAACTCCTTGTTGGGCATGGCGCGTACCGAGACGAGCGTTCCGCCTTCCTTGAGGATCGAGAATTCCTTCTCCAGCTCCTTCTCGCCGACGGTGTCGAGTACATAGTCTACATTCTTGAGCACCTTCGAGTAATCGTCCTTCTTGTAATCGATGAAGACCTCCGCTCCGAGCCTCTTCACCCTCTCCTCGTTCTTGCCGTTACCGCTGGTGGACACTTTGAGGCCCATGGACTTCGCTATAGGTATCGCCATGGCGCCGAGACTCCCGGTACCGCCTGAGATGAATAACGATTCTCCCTCTTTAGGGTGCATGAGCTCGAGCGCTTGCTGCGCGGTCAAAGCTGTCAGAGGGACCGTCACCGCCTCCTCATCGGACAGGTACTCCGGTACCTTGGCAACGGAATCCCATGGGACGGAGACATATTCGGCGAACGCGCCTATCCTGTCCAGCGGCATCCTGCCATACACCCTGTCTCCTTTCTGCAGTTCTTTCACGTCTGTACCGATATCCTCGATAACACCTACGAACTCGTTGCCCAGGATCAGAGGGAACCTGTAAGGGACGATCAGTTTCACCTCGCCGCGGATGATCATGTTGTCCACCGGATTCACTCCGGCCGTGCTCACCCTCACCAATATGTCCTTCGCACCCATTGCAGGTACTGGCACATCCTTGATCTCGAGGTCGCATCCGTTCTTGTCATATCCTTTCAGTATCGCTGCTTTCATTCTATCCCTTCCCGTATCTTCTCTCTCATCTTCTGCATGCAATCATAGAGGGTCGTGGATGACATCTCCGCCTCGACCTTGCTCACCATATCCGAATACATCTCGTTCAGCACCGGGCCGATGTGTCTGCCCACGATGCACTCATCGTTCGGATTCCTGTGGATCTCGAACAATCTGACATGATCCGTCTCGTTGACGGCCTTGTAGATCCTGAACATGGACAGTTCCTTCGGGTCCACCCTTATCGAGAAACCCTTGCTGCCCTGGTTGCTGCCGATGATGCCGTCCTTCTTGAGCAGTCCCGCTATCTTGCGTATGTGGCTGGAGTTGGTGCCGACACTGACGGCTATCTCCTCCGAGGACATCGGTTTCTCTGCTTCGGATATCAGGATCAGCATGTGTATGGCCGAGGAGAAGCGTGTGTCCTCCATCATTCCACCTTGTATGAGATGATGTATTCCACATCATCGGGCACATCGAATCCCGGATCCTCGGTGAAGAACGAACCGTTACGGCCCTCTTCCTTCATGGTGAGGTCGAAGTGGCACAGGGCTATACCGACATCCACCTTCTGTATGTCGCCTAGGGGGCTCTCCCTCATGGTCCTTCTCTCGTAGAAATGGACTTTGCCGTCGGATACTATTGCACGCCAGGGCTGTTTGTTCGCTGCTGAAGGTGCCAGACGGGCCATTTCCAATGCTGTGAGATAGATGCCCGCTTCCTTCTCGTCAAGCTGGTTCCCGTATGTTCCCGAGTAGAACAATTCCCCGAACGGTCTGCGCTGATCGGCCTTGAGCCCTTTGCGCATGACAGCGTCCTTTATGGAGCGTTTCTTCGCCGGATAACCGAGCGGACTTCCGACAGGCATCACCTCGTCAGGTCCGACCTCCATGGCCTTCTCGAATTCTTGGCGGCTGAGCGATGCAGCGAGCATGACCGTGCCGACACCGATGGACAAAGCGAAGAGACACACCTCTTCGAAAGCGTACCCGTATGCTATCTCACAGTTGGGCACACCGCGTTTCATCTTGGCAGAGAGGTATAGGTCCTCTCCGTTGACCACAGCGCTGGAGAGACCATGCTCTTTGGGATCGAGGATCCTGAATTCAATCGGCACCCCGAAAGGATTCTCCAGGGAGGAGATGTGTTCCCTGAGCTTCTCCACATCCTCCTCTTTCAGAGGTCTTCCGTCGAATGTTCTTACGCTGGTCCTTTTCCTGATGATGTCCTCTATATCGGTCATGTCAATCTATTGTATCTGTATTAGATACAAGTACAAATAATTGGCTGAATCCGTAATCGTCCGATGTGTATTGATATCAGATGGTAGGCATCGGCTCTTTTCCGATTATCATATCCAACCCTACTAGGAGGATACCGTTTTCAGCAGCATGATCTACCAGGTCATCAGTGAATCCGGATGGCGATATTATCATGCGCCTGACATATCTCTTGGATCCAAGGCTCTCGATGGATGAATCCAATTCGTTCAATGCTTCGAATCCGACAGGTGCGCTCTTGAATTTGCATTCAACAGCCAGATTCACAAGGTTGTTGTTCACCATTATCTCCGCGGCTATGTCTATGTCGCAGTTCACAGTAATCGGTACACCGGATCCATCTAACACCTTGTCACCGGATCCATCTTTCACGGTCTTCGACCCCCACCATCTCCCGATGGACCGGACAGGGTACGATCTGACTATGAGGTCCATACAATACTGTTCGAACATGAATCCGCGTGATGTTGAGATCAGATTGCTGAGCGCCCTGAATCTCTCCGATACATTCGAGTTGAACAAGATATCGTTCCTTTGCACAAGGAAGCTGAAGGACAGCATGTAATCCGATATGCTGTATTGGACAGGTTTCTTCGGCGATCCCCACATAGGTGTATTGGCACGGACCATATCAAGCGCCTCCAGATCATTCACATATCCGGAACAGGTATTGCGGTCTACCCCCGTCCTTGCGGCCATTGTCTTGATCGTGGTGCTTCTACCTGTCATGGAATCGAGTAGGGATATGATGTCATCTGCATGCCCCATTTCCCTCTTTATCATGTTCTCTCCCTCGTTCCTGAATATGGAGTGGGGTCCGAGTATCATCTTTTCAATATAATCTTGAAAATTGTCGAATCTCGGTACCGCATGGTACATCGGTGTCCCACCTATCGCCATATAGAGTCTCAGTTGGTCCAGATCGGACAGGTCTTCATGGAACAGCATACATTCCTTAAGGCTCATCTGATGAAGCCAAAGAGTCCTCGTACGACCATATAACGGGCGTGAGTACTCGGTGGTCTCGTATTCCATGGTCTTTATGGATGAACCTGATATGATCAGCTTGGAATCGCCTAATTGTACATCTATGAAGTACTGTGTAAGTGCGGCGAACGATTCGTCGCATTTCACCATGTACGGGAATTCATCGAATACGACGGCCATATACTGTCCCTTGATGTAATCTGCCAGATCCCACATGAAATCCATTGAGGACTCATATTCCTTTTTGGACCCTGTGACAGAACTCATTACACGGCCCATCAGTTCCAGGTTTTTACTCAGACTCGAATCCAAGAATTCTATCTTGATGCTCTTCTTATCCTTGATGAATTCATCTATCAGTGCCGATTTGCCTATTTGTCTGCGACCGATTATGGCATAGGCCTTGATATTGGGGTCATTGTAGAACTCCTCCAGGATGGATAGTTCCTCGACCCTCCCGATAAATTCCTTCATAGTCATAGCAAGTCTTTGTAATATTTAAACTAAGACATGTTTGCTAAAAAATACTGCAATCTTTTTTCTTTACATAATTTTTTAGCAAACATTGGTTTGAACGGTTCCTGGACGAAGCGCCTGTTCAGCGTTCTGTCATGCACTGGATGGTTTCCAGAATCTTATTGAGAGTATCCTCTATATTCTCCAATCTTTTTTCTACATCGCTTTCAGGTTCAGGGCGGCGATATATCTCTTGATACGGAGTCAGGGTCACGCCATCTTTGCCCTCGATCTTTTCCCAATCGAGAATGGTAAAGGATGGTTCCAGACTGCCGTCTCTGTAACAATGGTCTCTGAACCCCCAAGTTTCCCTGGTCTCTTTTGAGTACTTAATGCTCTCTGGATACATCTAGATGTAGAAATCACTCCGATCCATGCCAAGATCATCTGACAGATAATCGTACAGATCTTCAATTTCGGGCGCGTGGTTTTCACAATAACTTATGATGAATGAACAATCCGTTTCGTACGTTGATTCCGGACGCGGGAGCAGATAGAAATCATAATCTTTGCTAACCCAATGGTTGAAGAGGCGCTTGTATACCTCTTTCTTGACCTCTATGACGATGAATGTATAGAATGACATCGCGGTTCCTCTCTGTTGTTGATGATACGGTTCTTTCTAGGTAATGCCGCGATGATCCGAAAAGTGCAGCTTGGTACACCGTATTGTATGTCGAATAGCGATTTGATAGAAAAATTATTCCTCAGAGAATTCTGTTTAACCGTTGATTAACATAGATAAAATATTAGTAAATATTTGAAATACAAGTATAAATAGATAAAATATTATCTGTATATATGAAGCCTTATCTTGAGCTTAGCGACATATTCCAGGAGAAATCCATGGATCAAAGGATGATTGAATTGGCTTCAAGATTCAAGGTGTACCGTAAGAAGGCCAAACTGACACAGATTCAGCTGGCCGATAGGAGCGGAGTATCATACGGGACCATCAAACGTTTCGAGCGGACCGGGAAGATATCGTTGGAAAGCCTGTGGCTTTTGACGGCAGCACTTGATTGTGACGATCAGTTGGACCAACTATTCGGTACCCCGGCCTTGACCGCGGACGATCTGAGGGGATGACATGGATCTGACAGTCAAATACTCCGGAAGAGAGGTCGGCCGTCTGAGATATGAATCCAAGATCGCTTATTTCGCATACAGCAGGGAATGGCTTGAGGACGGGTTCTCGATATCCCCGCGTTCGCTGCCTTTGGAGGACAGACTGTTCAAGGGCAGAATGAATTATTTCGAAGGGATGCCGGGTGTGTTCGCGGATTCGCTTCCGGGCGGATGGGGCGTGTTCGCCGCGATCAAAGCCCTTAGAAGGAAAGGTATCGATTATCAGGGCCTGAATCCTTTGGAGAAGTTATCGTACATCGGGAAGGATGGGACAGGGGCATTGTACTATGAGCCCACAGGGTGTGATTGGGAATCGCTTCCTATTCAGGATCCGGACATCATGTGCAACGAATGCATCTCCATGATGGAGGATGAACCGGCCGATCTGGATGACATATTCAGGAGAGCGGGATCGACCGGTGGCGCAAGGCCGAAGATCAACGCGATGATCGACGGGAGCGAATGGATCGTCAAGTTCCGCGAACGCTATGATCCGAAGAGCATCGGCAGGATGGAGTACGAATACAATATCGCAGCGAAGATATGCGGGATAGATGTTCCGGAATGCCGTCTTCTACATTCGGAGTTATGTGACGGTTATTTCGCTATGAAGAGGTTCGATAGGGATGATGGTAAGAGGATACACATGATCTCTCTGGCCGCTCTTTTGGAAACCCCGACGGACATCCCCATGTTGGACTATGTCTCGTTCCTTCAGGCCACCAGATACATAACCCGTTCCCAGGCAGAGGTGGTGAAGGCTTATCGTCTATCATGTTTCAATGTTCTCTCGAAGAACTACGATGACCATCCGGGCAACTTTTCTTATCTCTATTCGGATAAGGAGGGCAGATATGTACTGTCCCCGGCATATGATCTTACAAGGTCCCCGAACATGAAGGAGCATCACATGACATGCATGGGGAATCCGCTCCCCGGAGAGAAGGAACTGTTAGGGCTGGCATCCGAGATGAGGATACCGAAAGGACAGGCCGATGAGATCATCACGTGTGTGAGAGAAGTGGTGACAGAGCATCTGAGTGAGTGGCTGTGAGTCATGATGGATG
>JAFUHJ010000082.1 GCA_017468935.1 Candidatus Methanomethylophilaceae archaeon | reverse complement strand
TATGGCTCACTGCCGGGATAATTCTTGGTACCGTGATAACGTATGAGCTGCAGCTTCCTGAAGGCCGATGTCGGAAGATGCATGCCGAAACGGGTCAGACTGGTCATCGCCATGATGGTCTTGGTGGGGACCTGTTTCTCCTTCCCGACGATGATGTTCCTGTGCTTAACGATGTCGTCGAGGAATCCGTCCAGATCTGTCGCCTCCGATACCGTGAGTACATGGCCGACCTCATGCAGGAGGTGCCCGTCCGTACCGCCGGTGAAACCTATGCCGTAATCCTTCGCATGCTCCCATGCCTTGATGTTCTCTCCGCGGAACATACCGCTGCAGATGACCTCGTAAGCATCCAGTCTCTTCGCTACCTCAGCATCCAGTATACCGTGGTCGATCGCCTTCTGGATGCCTTTCACTGATGCAAGGTATCCGAGAGGGTGTGCCCCCGATACGACACAATTGACATCCTCGAGGGAATCCAGGATCCATTCGGTGCCCTTATCGATCGCCAGCCAAGGACTGGGCGAGATGTAGGGCTTGACATTCTTCGTCCAGTACTCGATCATCTCATCGAAGCTGTAGAAGTACACGAGGATATGCGGACCATCCCAGGAACTTATCTCGATACCGGGGATCAGGAATCTGCCGTAATCCTTGTTCAGATCCCTTGCCTTCAACGAACCGCTGATGAGATTGTGGTCGGTTATCGCCAGACCGACATCCCTCTTCTTCGCGAGCGAGAGGGCATCCTTCACCGAGGTGAATGAATCGGAACAGTTGGTGTGGAAGTGCATATCAGCACACAGCAGATCGGAATCCCTGATCCAATCCATGTCCGGTTTCCCGAACCTCACCCTGCTGTCCTCTGAGACCTGCATGAACGTACATGCCTATCATCCATTTTTGCTTTTACTACGACGGCCGTCCCTTCGAAGTTTCAAAACGAAAATATGGGTGGAACGCTGGCTGAAGTTCCCAGCTATGGTTATATAATCTCCACACGATTTCATGGTATGGCTATTGATTTGATGCCACTGGTGGAACTTTTCATCATCATCTCAGATATCCTGTTCCTACTGGTGCTACTGGTCACGGAAAAGAAGAACCCGTCAAAGATAGTCGTATGGGCACTTGTGTTCCTGATATTGCCGTTCGTCGGTTTCATACTGTACATCTTCATAGGACAGACAGTGTACTCCGATCGTGCGTTCAGGATCAAGAGCCTGAACGACGAGAAGACGAAGGAACTGGTGGATTACGACAAGGGTGTCGCTGACAATGAGGAGGTCCCCGAGTACCGCCAGCTAGCGAAGACGATGCAGAACTTCGGGAGCATCGGGTACACTACGAACAACACCGTACGTCTCTTCACCCTCGGTGACGACAAGTTCGAGGCACTCTACTCTGACCTCAGAGCGGCAAAGAGGTACATCTACCTGGAATACTACATCATCAGGAACGATGAACTCGGTAACGAACTGATGAACATCCTCACGGAGAAGGTCAAGGAAGGTGTCGAGGTCAAGCTGCTCACCGACTATTTCGGATGGGGTAAAGGACCTCAGAAATCCATCAAGGCATTCAAAGCGGCAGGCGGACAGTTCGCACTGTTCCACAGTGTCATCGCACTTGCCCTCAGTCCCAAGAAGAACAACCGTAACCACAGGAAGCTCGCCGTCATCGACGGAGAGATCGGTTACTGCGGAGGATTCAACATCGGTGACGAGTACCTCGGAAAGGGCCCGCTCGGATTCTGGAGGGATACCGCCGTACGTGTGGTCGGATCAGCGGTCCCCGCCATCCATCTCAGGTTCGAGATGGATTGGGAATACGCCCACGGCACACCCGCACAGAACCTGGCCGATCTGTACAAGGACGTCAAGATCGATGAGAGTGGCGATGCCAAAGCGATCGTCGTCTCCGGAGGTCCGGATGTCGCAGAGTTCAACCCCGTAAGGATGCAGTACCTTACCATGATAAACAACGCCAAGAAATCCGTGTACATCCACTCCCCGTACTTCATACCCGACAACTCGCTCAAGGATGCACTTTCCCTTGCGGCGGCCAGGGGGGTTGACGTCAAGGTCATAATCCCTGACAAACCGGACCACCTGTTCGTGTTCTGGAACAACATAAGCTCCGCATACGACGTCATGCGTAACGGAGTGAAGGTGTACATGTACAACCGCGGATTCGTCCACTCGAAGACCATGGTCGTGGACGGCGAATTCTGTTCGGTGGGATCCGCGAACTTCGATGACCGTTCGCTCGTCCTCAACTTCGAGACCAACCTCCTGGTGATGTCCAAACAGCTGGGTGCGGAGATGAACGCAGCCTACGAAGAGGATCTGAAGTACTGTACCGAATACACGAAGGAGAAGTTCGAGCACCTGACCTTATTCCAGTCGATCAGGCTTGTAATCTCCAGGTTGTTCGTGAACCTCACCTGATCATATAACAAATCAAACCGGTCACGTCACAAGGCGTGGCCGGACCCTTTTCACATGTTTTTGAAATACCTTTTGGCAACGTAAGCTGTCTGGATCTGGGATCTGTACAGGATCTGAAACATGGATTGCTCCTGAGCAGAAGCACTACTTTTAAGTCTGGATAGGGAAGAATTAGTGCTCCAGACGGGATTCGAACCCGTGTGTCAGCCTCGAAAGGGCTGAATGATTGGCCGCTACACTACTGGAGCTTAATGAAGAAGACCATCGCAAACTCCTTTATAACGATTATCATGTGTAATCGTTCTTGCAAGGTGCGTCATCCGACAGGTATCTAGCGCACAGTTTTGTCATAGGTCTAAACTCGAAAAACCTGTCGTAGACCCTTACCGTGATCCTCGAAACGAAGAATCCGGTGAGACTTGCGGAGATCAATGTACCGATACCTATGTCGACTATGCCGCCGAGGCACAGTATCCCGATGACCACGGATACCAACATGCAGAAGATATCGAATGCTGTCTTGAAGACGCGGTATCTGATACCGTATGTGTTAACGACATCCCTGATGAACATGTCGCACGGGAGCAGCGGGATGTAGCTCCTCACAAAGAAGGACACACCCAGGAAGAGCAGTATGTGGGCAATAACGAGATACACTATGCTGAGCTCGAAGTCCAGCGGGGTGTCAGGGAGCATCCCCCTAACTACGTTCAGGAGGATGCCGAACAGCACCCCTTCCAACAAAGAGATGACGTAACCCATGTTGGCCCTGCGGGTTATCGCCATCGCTATACAGAGCAACAAGGACTGATAGATGATGTTCCATGTACCGAAATCCAAAACAGGGGATGTGTAACTGATCATCAGAGGTATCGATGCGATGACGGTCACGCCGTATCCGCTGCGCACGAACAGGCACACCGAGATGGCAACGAGGGTCAAACCCGTCAACAATGCTAGCTCGCATGGGAATACCCTCTTCCTGCCATCCATGAGGGGTGGAACTCGGGATTTCGATTATAAAGAGATGGAACCACGGTTTTTCTTTACATAGGGTACGAAATCCGTAAAGAAAAAGGTTCTGAGAGGTCAACCATACCCTTTTATAAACCTCTATTATAAGGAAAGATTGGAAGGATTAAAAATGAGCGACAATGAACCGCTTGAAATGCCTGATGAGGACGTAACACGCGTACGTCTGCCTAACATCAAGGAAGCAGAGATGTTCGGGATAGCGGATCAGCTGCTCGGAGCCTCCAAGATCAAAGTCATGTGCGAGGACGGAGTATCCCGCGTAGGACGCATCCCAGGAAAGATCAAGAAGAGGATGTGGATCAGGGAAGGCGACCTGCTGATCATATCCGTATGGGATTTCCAACCCGACAAATGCGATGTCAGGTTCAGATACACGAAGACACAGGCCGTCAACCTCAGCAAGAGGAACAAGGTCCCCAAGAACCTGGACATTTTCTGAATCGGAGGTCTTTGAATGTCCTCATACGAGGAAGCATACGCGTACCTTGAGCGTCGCGTCGATGCCCTGAAGACCAACAAGACGGGCGACGAGAAGGAGACCGAGGCAGAGGTCTTCGACAAGAAGACCCTGATGACCATCTATGAATTCATGAAGGACGGTTACATCGATTCCGTCCACTACCCCATATCCACCGGTAAGGAGGGCAACGTCTTCTACGCTACGGACGAGGAGAACGAACCCATGGCCCTGAAGATCTTCAGGACCTCTACATCCACATTCAAGAGGGTGGCCAAGTACGTCGAGGGAGACCCCAGATTCAAAGGGGTCACCGGCAACCGCTGGAAACTGATCTACGCCTGGGTAAACAAAGAATTCAAGAACCTGGACAGGTACATGCAGGCCGGGATACCTGTGCCGGAACCCATAACGTTCGCACAGAACTGTCTCCTGATGGAATACATCGGTGACGAGACCGGACCGGCACCCCAGCTAAAGGATGTCGTCCTGGAGGATCCGGACGAGACTTACGAGGATGTGTTGTCATTCATAATCGACGGATGGCAGGAGGCACATCTGGTCCACGGCGACCTCAGCGAATACAACATCCTCATGACCGAGGATGGCCCGATCATGATCGATGTGGGTCAGGCCATGACGAAGGACCATTACAATGCAAAGGAACTCCTGGAAAGGGATATCCACAACATAAACAGCTTCTTCAGGAAGAGGGACGCGGACGTCGTGACGGACGCAGAGGTCCTGGAAGAGACACTCAGCGACAACGGAGATGAAGAGGAATGAGATCAATCAGGATACCGTCCGACAGGGTAGGTACGCTCATCGGTAAGAACGGGGAGACCAAGAAGGTCCTCCAGGACATTTCGGGAATAAAGATCGACATCGATACCGAGGAGGGCGAGGTCATCATCCATGACGACGTCGAACTCGAGGATCCTCTCATGCCCCTCAAGCTTATGGACATCGTCAAGGCCGTAGGCAGGGGATTCAACCCGGACAAGGCCATGAGGCTCTTCGACGATGACGAGTACTTCGAGCTCATAGATGTGAAAGAGGCCATCGGAGACCGCTCGAGCCAGATGCCCCGTGTCAGGGGAAGGCTCATCGGAAAGAACGGAAAGACCCGCAAGCTCATAGAGGAGCTCACCGGATGCGATATGGTCATCTACGGCAACACCGTCGGATTGATCGGGAACTCTGTCAGCCTCCCTGTCGCGAAGCACGCATGCGAACTCCTGATCAACGGCAGCGAGCACGCGACCGTATATCACTATCTCGAAAGCCAGCGCCCCATGCTCAGAATCACCGAGATGGGATTCGACCTCTGAGGGATCCACATGGAAGAGTGGATATCCGATAATCTGGAGACGGCCAAAGCCCTGGCAGGATCTGGTCTGTGCGACCACTGTCTCGGCCGTATGTTCGGCAAACTTGGAACAGGGATGACCAACGACCTCCGCGGAAGGATGATCCGTGATGCCCTGAAGGAAGAGGGTACGGATGCTCCGGCAGAGGATTTCTGTCCGCTGTGCGAGAACGTCTTCGATATGCTCGGAAGGTTCGCCGAGGCCGCAGCCGAAAAGATCAACGATATAGACTCTGACAACTTCCTCATCGGTACCAGGATCGAACCCGAGATAACCGAGAGGGAGAAGGAGATCAAGGAGAGATACAATCTCGAGAATGCCGAGACCATCAAGGCCGAACTCAACCGTGAGATCGGAAAACTGGCACTTCCGATGATCCACCGTCCTGTGGAGTTCAAGAACCCTCAGGTCGTCGCACTGGTGGACACCCGCTTCGCCGATGTCACACTGGACATCGCACCCGTGTTCATCGCAGGACGCTACAACAAGTACAGCAGGGAGATCCCCCAGACCATCTGGCCCTGCAGGGTATGTCACGGAAAGGGATGTGACCACTGCCACGGAAAGGGCAAGATGTACGAGACCTCCGTCCAGGAGATCATCGGGGATATCGCTCTGGAGATGGCCGATGGGGACGAGCACTTCTTCCACGGCATGGGAAGGGAGGACATCGATGCCCTCATGCTCGGCGACGGAAGGCCGTTCGTCCTCGAGATAAGCCAACCCAAGCACAGGTACATCGATCTGGACGAGCTCGAACGCAGATCCAACATGTCCGAGCTGGCAGGTTTCAACAACCTGCATTTCGTACAGCGCGAAGCGGTGGAGCGTTACAAGGCCGCCGCATCAGACAAAGTATATCACGTGCATGTTAAAGCAGAGGGTAAAGTTAATAAAGAAGTGGTATCTAACGTTGCCCTATCG
>JAFUHJ010000081.1 GCA_017468935.1 Candidatus Methanomethylophilaceae archaeon | reverse complement strand
TCCAGAGCGGACATCAGTCCGCTCTTCTCTGCCAGCTGTACGAACAGCTGGTACGGGCCATAGACGGGACTGCAGCTGATGGTCCTGTTCCTGGTAGGTTCCTTCAGCAGATTCCCTTCTTCATCGCATACTCCCAGATACTTCCTTGTCTGTCTGGAGTTCTTCTTGACGGGATCCCACACGCCTGTGACCTCATAGAGGTAGTATCTTCCGTTCTTCTGCTTCTGGACGACTTTGTAACTCATTGTTAATAATGATAACAATGATTGTATATAAAACCTGCTAATAATTCATAGAAGCCAGCATATCAAAGAACGAGATCACAATGACCTTGTTATCAAGTCATTGCATAAGTGAGGTTCATGCCAAAACCTTTCCTGCATAATAAGGGGATCGTGTTCGATAATGCGGCCATAGTCTCTTCGATCAATTGGACGAACAGCGGATTCCATGCCAATAGGGAGATCGGTATCGTCATCCATTCCAAAGAGGTCGCAGATTACTTCGCATCGTCATACGACAGCGATTTTGAAAAGAACTACAGGTATTCCGGATTGACGGTGGACATCATTGATCTTCCGCCAGTCGTGAACGGTACCACCCAGATCACAGCGACAGCGGATGTCGTCCAGACTGGAAAATACACCTACATTTGGAATCTTGACGGTACAAGGATCGCATCATCTGGGGACCATGTGGTCTTCGATACGGAAGCCGGGCAGCACACCATTACGGTGACCGTAATGGACGAATACATGTCCACAGGTGAAAAGACGATAACATTCGAAGTACAAAGATACCAGATAGAGTCGTCCGTCATCACAGTCATCACCATACTGGCAGCGGCAATGATAGCCGTGGCTGCGATCATCCTTTGGAGACACAGGAGGACCATGCAATGACAGCGACTGAGGATTGGTCCGATCCAAGTTACGGGATAAGGAGAACGTCCCTGATCTCTCAGCTTAAGGAGAACAGACTGCCTTTGGAGGCGATGATTGAGAGGAACCTCAAAGGGAGATACAAAAACAGCATAATCGGCACGGTCTGGAACCTACTGATGCCGGTGTTCCTGACTTTAGCAATCTGGCTGGTCTTCTCCGAGATCAAGTTATATTCCCAGATAGAGAACTACTGGTTCTATCTTGCCATCGGTATGTTCACGATGACCGCCATGAACAACAGCATCAAGGGACGCTCATTCTACAACAATATGAACTACATCAAGAAAACATCCGTCCCGAGATGGATAGCTGTCCTTGCTGACGCTCTCACGCAACTCATCATCCTCGTGATCTCGTATGTACTGCTGATGATAGTCGCATTGATCGCAGGCATCCAGCTAGGGATTATCGCCATATTGTTCCTGCCGATCGAACTGGTGCTGATATTCGTGATGAGTCTGGGCTGTTCATTCTTCTTCTCAACGCTCAATGTGCTTTACAACGATATCGGCCATATCATGAGCATAATCAGCAGAATCGCGGTCTGGCTCACTCCGGTCTTCTTCAGCTTGGACTCTGCCGGCCCCGTGCTCAAGACCGTCGCCTCGTACAATCCTTTCACGTATTTCATCGAGACGTTGCATCAGTCGGTCTGCTATTCATCCATTCCCGATCCGGGAGTCCTGTGGGGAGCCAGTATATTGGCCATCGCTTTCCTGTGCCTTGGATGGGCGTTGTTCAAACGCTATGAGATGGAACTTGCGGAGATGATCTGATGACAGCACCGATTCTCGAACTGAGGAACATATCCAAAGATTACAAGATACGCACCGGGAATGGAAGAAAAGCGATAGGCATTAAGACCGTCCTGGATGATATCAGCCTTACCGTGGACAGAGGAGAGATAGTCGGTATCCTCGGAGGGAACGGAAGCGGCAAGAGCACACTTTTGAAGATCCTGTCCAACATCATCGCACCCACCAAAGGGCAGGTAATCGTGAACGGAAAGGTTGCCAGCATCATAGAGCTCACAGTCGGTTTCCATGACGAGCTGTCCGGATTGGAGAACATCTACATCCGCGGTAAACTGTACGGCATTCCCAAGAAGGTCATCGACGAAAGGCTCAGCAGCATCATTGATTACGCCGACATAGGCGATTACATCCACAATCCGGTCAGGACCTATTCCTCGGGTATGAAGTCCCGTCTCGCATTCGCCGTGATGATAAACGTCGATGCCGACATCTTCATAATCGACGAGGCGTTGAGCGTTGGAGACTCCCGTTTCACCCTCAAGACCATAGGATTCCTCCAGAATCTTGTCGCGCATGGGAAGACGGTCCTGATTACATCCCACAGCACGTATGTCCTCAGGTCGTTCTGTACCCGTGCCATAGTCCTGAGCGATGGAAAGATCTCCGATGACGGTCTACCAGAGGATGTGTGCGCCAAGTACGATGTGATCGATCTGGGTTCAGAGGAAGCTCTCATCGACAATGCTAACAAGGGAGTGCCTCAAGCCGAATATCTATTGTCGAAGCAGTGTTTAGCCAGAGGCGATTCCGAAGGTTACTTGGAATGGCTGAACAGAGCAGCATACTCCAATCATACCAATGCCATGGTGGAGCTCGCTTCCCTATATGCATCTGAAGGTTCCATCGAAGAGGCTGAGAAACTGCTTCTCTCAGCGGCCAAACGCGGCAACGAGGTGGCCAGATGGAGATACTCCGCCCTTACCCAGGAATTCGAAGGGGATGAGATCCGTAAAGCTTTGAAGGCGATATCGCGCAGAGGGGACCATTTCGATGTATATAGATTCGCAAAGTACCTCCGTCTGACCGCATTGACCGATAAGGATCTGGAAGCGGCATACAAGGAATACGAGGTGGCCATCCGTCTGGGTAACAAGGGTGCCAGCTATGAGGCTGCTTTGATGAAACTGAACGGTATCGGCACCCCCATCGACGTAGATGGGGCGATCGCAGACTTAAGGGCCCTGGGAGAGATGGGCGATTTGCAGGCCATGCAAGATCTGGTACGCATCTACAAGGACGGAATGTACAGAAGTCCCGACACCAAGGAGCAACTATATTGGCAGACCAAACTTGCTAACGCAGGTGTACCCAGAAGCCAGTTCGCAGTGGCCATGATGAATCTGAACGGTATCGGGAACGATAAGGATCCAAATGCCGCGAATGAATGGTTGAGCAGATACGCGATATCTTCGCTGGAGGACCCCTTGTCGGATGCGGCTGATTCTGCAAAGATCATCGGCAACAATCTGCCCATGGATGCGTATGCCATCAACACTTTCCTGATCAAAGGCTATAACAGACGTGCTTTCATATCCAATCTGACCGTCATGCTCGACGTTCCCAATGTCAAGGACAAAGAACAGGTTTTCAAGATGTCCCAGCAGGCCGCAAGTTCGGCCGGTGCATCCACCACCTTCCTTGCCGAGTGTTATCTCAAGGGAATAGGTACGGAACCTCAGGCCAAAAAAGCTCTCGAGTTGTACCGTCTCGCCGCCGATTACGGCAGCACCCGCGCAATGATGGTAGTCGCCCTGATGTACAGATACGGTATCGACGGCACCACGGATATGGAACTGTTCGAGAGGTATATCCGCATGGCCGCCAAAAGGGACAACGCTATTGCACTGGCCGTCATCGATGAGCTGGAGAACAAGAATGTCAAGCGTCTCAAGAAGGTCGCTAACCCTCGTAAGAACAATATGCGGCCGAAGACCAGTTCGGAGGGGAACTGAATGGAACCCCAAAGCAGCTCCGTAACAGACTTTTCCAAACTTGTACGGACGATGCCAGATGGATTTGAGTTCGGTTGGAAGTTCTACCCTCCGGAGGGAGTGTGCAACACCGAGGAGCACTCCATCATGGAGGATCTGCAGAGCGATGAGAAGTGGGATGAATTCCTCGCCCACCTGATATCCAACCATGAGAACGTGAACGAGACCATCCAGACTGCAAGTCTGATTAGGACCAGGGGCTACCGTGAGATATGCGAAAGCCTGGCCAAAGGGGAATACAAGTTCTCCGATCCGACGAGGATTGAGATCCCGAAACCCGGGAAGAAAGAGACCAGAAAGATATACACCTTGAAGAAGGGGAAGGACATCAGGGAGCATACCGTCGTCAGGATGATATCCTGGCTCCTCAACAGATACAGCTACTATTTCTCGCCCAATCTTTACTCTGTCAGCGATAACGACGGTGTGAGGGGTGCGGTGAACAATCTGCTATCCATCTTGGAGAGCGGCGACAAATACTGCTACAAGGCGGACCTCACGAATTTCTTCAACACCATCGACATCGACATCATGATGGATGACCTCTACAGCAGTTTAGACGAGCGTGACAAGGATATAGTAAAAGTGTTGGAGACAATCCTGAGGAATCCAGTCGTCAGGGCCATCGGCCCGGACGGGAACAAGATTGGTAAGATCGACGACCTCGACAAAGGTGTCATGGCAGGTATGCCGTTCGCACCGTTCCTGGCTAATTTCTTCCTTAAGGATCTGGATTGGATCCTGTATCTGAACGGTATCTCATATTACAGATACGCGGATGACATAATGGTGGCCATCGACAACTCCATCGACCTTGATAAGGCAGAAGCATTCGTGAACGCTTACGTCAGATCCAGACATCTAACGCTGAATCCGAAGAAGATCGAGCGTTATGAACCGGGAGAGGATTTCATCTTCCTGGGGATATGTTTCAACAACGGAAAGACAACCATATCCGATTCAACTCTGAAGAAGCAGAAGGCCAAGCTCAAGACCGCCGCCAGGAAATACCGCCGCATGTATGAGAGGGGACAAGTCACCAGGGATACGGCAACGGCCATGATGGTAAGATGGGTTGGAAACTATCATTACGGATCCGATTACGTGCCGTACTCGTTTTCGAAGATGTACTTCCCGCTGATATCCTCATCAGAGAAACTGAATTCCATCGACAGATACGCCCAGGAATGCATAAGGTACGTGTATACCGGCAAGATGAGGCTCGGGGGCTCCAAAGAGATCTCCTACAAAGCCATGAAATTAATGGGATATCTGCCACTGGTCAGTGCGTTCCGCATCTATAAAAAACTAAATAGGTCAAAAAACTATTCAGTTGCCGAGGAGGCGCGCTAAGCGCTGTCTACATTTGCGCCGGGCATGCGACTAGGTATCCCCGTAGACGGATTCGCATGTGAAACGCAAGTAACTCGGTTACGCTAGGAGGCAGGCGGCAGGC
>JAFUHJ010000080.1 GCA_017468935.1 Candidatus Methanomethylophilaceae archaeon | reverse complement strand
GTATCCTCATCGTCACCGACAAGGACACCGGACTCAGATACAACACCGGGGACGGAAGATTCGTCTACCAGGTCAGGACCGAGAACGGACAGACAATCACCTACTCAGGTATCGCAGGAGCTCTCCTCAGGGCATCACCCGGAGACATCATCACCATGGTGCAGGACGGTTACCTCTACAGCGACGCGACCATCCCCGCAGGAGTGACACTCATTATTCCCAACGGAAAGACGCTCACCCTCGGTTACTACGGATACGAGATGACCTTCACAGTCGACGGTATGCTGGTCCTCGAGAGGACAGCCAGCACTGTCGAGGCTACTGGTGCAGACGTCACCATCATCGACAACGGTGCTATCCTCCAGGACAAGGATGCGACATTCACACCCGTGGGATTCGAAATGGACAACTACGTCTACTTCGCCAAGAAGATCGAGGGCAGGACCACAACGATCTACTCCAACCTCACCTTCGCAGCCGCGACCATCGACGGTGGAGCCCTTACCGTCGTCGGAAAGGTCAAGGCCACAGACATCATCTTTGCGGCCGATAGCACAGACCCTATCATCATCACGATTGCTAACGATTCCGGAACAGCCCAGAACGGTATCGCCGTCAATTCGATGACACTCGTCAATTCGAAGGTCATCATCGGATCCGGCGATGGAGACAACTCCGGAATCTTCACCGGAACGATCATCGCAGGCTCCGAGACCGGAGATGCGGCGATCACTCTCAACAACGCAACCGGAATGACCATCTTTGCAGTGACCGAAGAGACCGCAGCAGGCGATGTGGATCACTTCTACATCTCTCTGACCACCAATGTAACATACATCGACGGTACCACCGAGATCACCGCGGGTACAGTCACCATGAACGGCAACCTTGCAACAAAGGCCGCCAAGTCCTCCGTCTTCAAGGTCGGAGAGAATGCGATCTTCGTCGTTGCATCCGGAAAGACATTCACTGTCGCTTCCGTTACCAGCACCACCAACGTCACTGTTGCCGGTCTCATGATCGTCAACGGTACTCTCGATGTCAACGGTCAGCTCTCCGTCTCCGGAATCCTGACAGTCGTCAAGTCCAAATCCGGAGATGCCGCACTCGTCGACATCGATGGTAACACCACTGTCACCGGATCCGTCATCGTATCCGAGGACACTACGTTGTATGGAAAGTTCTACGTCAACAGTGCAAAACTGACCCTCGGTAAGGCCGCGACCTCCATCGGAGCCGGCGCATCCTTCGTCGGACCCGTCGATATCACGAGCGCGACTGCATACATCATCGTCTACCCCAACGCGGACATCTCCGACGCCAAGATTGATTGGAACGCACTCACCGAGTCTTCCGATGCTGTCAGCACAACGATCTACGTATACGACACGCTATATGCGACCGTGTTCGCAGACTCTTCGACTACAAAGACGATCCTCAAAACAGCGATCACCAGCAGCACCAAGATCACAGGATACGACGTGAAGACCTGTGCTGAAGATGCCGATTACTGGTACACCGATTCCGCTCTCAAGACCAACATGAGTTCATCTGCTACGATCGGTAGCAAGACTGCCGTGTACTTCGCACCCGCTCTCGCGATGGTCACAGGAACGGTTACTGTCGGAACCGGTATCGACCTCTACGTCGATGGAAAGGTCTACACCCCCGAGTACGGTACGGATGACGAATTCGCCGTCGGAACCCACACCGTATCCGTGCAGATTAAGACCGGATACGTCGGCGACAACGTGACGATCAAGTTCAACGGAACAGTCGTTCCCGCGACCGCTACCGGAGGATCCTTCACCATAACTGCTGATATGGAATCCTTCACCCTTGTAGCTGACGGAGCCACTCCCTACACCCCCGAGCCCACACCTGAGCCCGAGAAGGAATCCGAGTGGACCGTCACCACCATCCTGCTCTGTGTCCTCGTCGTTCTGATCGCCATCATGGCAGTCATCGTCGCACTGAGGCTCAACAGGAACTGATGGTAACATCGGGTAAAGAGTGAGAAGGTAAGACCAACAACCACAAGACAAACCGAGAGGGGCATCGCCCCTCTCATTCAAAAAGGATTTCTATAGGAAGGACAGAAATGACTGAGCTTGAGATCGGATTCGAAGGGAATATGCCAGAAGACCCGTATGCGACCACTATCATCGTAGGGGATATCCTGAGACAGATAGCTAGCATCCTCGGATATATTGCCGAAGGACCGGTGGTATGTCTGAGAAGGGAAGTGAAGGAGCATTCAATCATGATGGATTTCGGATTCGACAGAGGTGAGGATCCCGACGGTCTGATGCGGAAGATCCTTTGCGAGTTTGTCATCTCCGTCTGCATCACAGATTAGCAGCGGACGATCCCTATTGCGGTATTGAGCAATTGGAACTTCCAGCTTCGCTCAGTGGATATAACGAAAGATGCCATATTCGTCATGGACGGTAAGATGTACAGATTCGGCTTCGGAGTCCGATGAGAGAACGAACCTCCCCGATTGCGCAGAACAGGTAAACTGTAAGAACGAAAGAAAGCTTACGCTAAGATATCCGCTGAAGAATCGTCGCCGTATGCTGCTCTCTGTCTGACGATGAAGTATTCGTCCGGTTTGGCGAATGGACCGTCGACCACTATATCCGCGTTCTGCGGCATGAATTCCAGAGTAGATACTGCGAATGGTACGATGGACGCAAAGTCCGACAGGTTTAGGCCGGCTTCCTTGAGCTTGTCCTTGTATTTCAGATAGGCAGTGATCGCGACATCGTAATCGTGGGCGAAACATACGACGGGATTGTCCTGGATGTACCTGACGTAATTGCCGATGGGATCGTTGAATCCCTCGTATGTCCTGAGGATCCGGCCGCATTCCGAGCAGACCCTCATCTTGTACTGTCTGTGGTATCCGATGAGCCTCATCCTGTTACTTGCGATTCCTCCCCACTGCCTGATGCGTATCTTCCTGACGAGACGGTCCATGGTCCAGTCCTCCCAATCGATCTTCGAGAGGTCCCCTGCCCTGCGGCCTTTGCCGTAGTATTCGTCGTCTTAATCCTGCTCCGAATACTTCGCCTTGGGGGATTTGATCCCGGGGATGAGGTAATCGAGGATGTCCAGATCCCAATCCACAGTGTCCGGGTCTACCTCGATGATGCCGAGGCCCATGTGTATATACAGATAAGCGGCCGTCTGGGAGATGGAACGGATTCTCTGATGGGGATGGACCTTCTTGATGATCCATCCCGGATTCTCCCTCCTAAACCTGTCAGTATCGAGATGGCCGTAGCAGATGTTGTGGAAGTGCGGGGAGAACACCCATCTGTCCTTCATCCTCCACGGGTGGAAGATGGTAAAACCGGAAAGGGCGCCGATATCCTTCAGAGCGGATTCTATGCATTGCACCAACTGCTGATATTCATCGGTGGTCTGCATCAGGACCTTGATCATCTCCTGCGGCGGCGATATCACCCAATGACCGACCTCGCCGACATCCACGCCTTTCTTTTTGCAAAGGGCCTTGAAGGCGAGGAGCTTCTTCTCCTGCTTTTTACCGTTCCTGAGAGCGGTATCGTT
>JAFUHJ010000079.1 GCA_017468935.1 Candidatus Methanomethylophilaceae archaeon | reverse complement strand
GATCAGGCCGAGTCTCTCGACCTGTTCGCACAGAATAGGACCATCATGGCAGGAGCTACCGGATCGCTACAGCAACTCGGTAACGGACCGATCGTTACGGCTTCCATCATAATGCAGCTGTTCGTCGGTGCAAAAATCATCAAACTGGATCTCACGAAACGCGAGGACAAGGCATGCTACCAGTCGGTTCTCAAACTGCTGGTCATCGTGATGATCATCTTCGAGGCAATCCCGCAGGTCGCGGGATACCTCTCCCCCTCAGAGGGACTCACGAACGCCATAGGCGGATTCGGAGGAAGGCTGTTGCTCATCCTGCAGCTGTTCATAGGATCGTATATCATCTTCATGATGGACGAAGTGGTGTCCAAATGGGGTATCGGAAGCGGTATCTCACTGTTCATCGCTGCAGGAGTAGCTCAGCAGCTATTCACTGGTACGTTCAACTGGGAGATGGTAGACATGGGATCTATGTCGGTCCCTGCCGGAACAATACCCAGAGCGCTGTACTATGCGTTCACGCTGTCGCCATCGGAGATGTCCTCATATGGATATGAGTCGCTCTTCCTGGGAAGTCCGAACCCCGTAATCGCGTTGATAGGTACACTGGTGATATTCTTCATCGTGGCCTATCTCGAATCGACACGTATCGAGCTGCCCTTGTCTCACGGCAACGCGAGAGGAGCACGCGGTCGTTACCCCATCAAACTGCTGTACGCAAGCAACATCCCGGTCATCCTGATGTCAGCACTGCTGGCAATCATCAGCATGGTCGCACTGCTGCTCTACAGTAACAGTTTCCTCAGCGGAATCCCGCTGATCGGAGGTAACAGCGCGATCGGATACTTCGAGGAAGGATCGACATCCGCAGCAGCTGGACTAGCATGGTATCTATCGGCACCCACAGGACTGTCGAGCTGGTTGATGCCCATAGTGAACCCCGCCACATATGGTGACGGAATCCACGGACCGTTGCAGCACATAGCACACGTGCTAGTGTACTTCACGGTCATGGTCATGGGATCGATCCTGTTCGCCAAGTTCTGGGTGGAGACCACCAACCTCGGACCCGAGTCGGTGGCCAAGCAGATCCAGAGGAGCGGTATGCAGATGCCCGGATTCCGTAGGGATCCCCGTGTGCTGAAGCGTGTGCTCGAGAGATATATCCCCACGATCACCGTGATGTCAGGAGCTATCGTAGGAGCCCTCGCGGCCTTCGCCGACATGGTCGGAACGACAGGAAACGCGAGCGGTACCGGAGTGCTGCTGACCGTTGGTATCATCATCCACTTCTACGAGGCCATGGGCCGCGAGCAGATGATGGAGATGAACCCGATGATGAGAGGATTCTTCGGCGGAGAGTGAATAAATGGCAAATCCAGGCACACCAGGTAACGTACAGGCACCGGCGATGAACAACACGTCGATGACCAGGATGCTCATCACGATGCTCGTGATCATGGCAGTCTCCATGATCACCGTGCAATTCAGGATGGAAATCGGTGGTGCCCTGGATGTGGTGTTCGGGGTGCTGGCGTTCAAAGACCACCCCATGATCTCGATCATGCTGGTCTGTACCATCGCCATCCTGATCACCACAGTCATCAGGAGTTTCATGCAGGATCCCCTGAAGACTGCCAGGAATCAGCAGATACAGAGTGACTTCAACAGGGAACTCCGTCAGGCGAGGATCGAGAACAACCTCTTCAAGATGAAGAAGTTGGAGGAGATGCAGCCCCAGATGATGGAAGCATCCATGCAGCAGAGCAGTGAGATGATGAAGGTCATGCCATTCACCATGGTGATCTTCATCCCGATCATCGCCTGGGCATGGTACTTCGTCAACACTGGTACCGTGGACGACCCCGGAGCCTACTTCAGCCCGACTGACAGGCCGATAATAGAGCTCCCCTGGTGCGGAAACGTCGATCTCACAGGATCTGTATTCCTATCCATGCCGCTCTGGCTGATACTCTACATGATGGTCACGCTGCCCATCGGACAGGTCGAGAACAGATTGATCAGGCTCTATCTCCTGAAGAAGGAGCTCAAGAGACTCGATGCAGAAGCGCAGAGAGCTGAGATCGAATGAGAATAACCATAAGCGGTCCTCCCGGATCCGGGAAGACGACCGCCTGCAGCAAACTGTCGGAAAGACTGGGACTCGAATCAGTAGTCTTCGGTAAGATATTCCGGCAGCTTGCTGCAGAAAAAAACCTTTCATTGGGTGAACTCGGCGCTATAGCCGAGAAGGACCCTTCTATCGACAAGATGATAGATTCCCGTATCCTGGAGATCGCCAGGGAGAACGAGGACATCATCCTGGAATCAAGATTATCTGCGTACATGTGTGCGCGTAACGGTATCCCGGCGTTCAAGGTCTATCTGAACGCAAGTCCCGAGGTCCGTATGTCCAGGATAGGAGTGCGCGAGGGCGAGACCCTCGAGGAAGCACGCGCTAAGACCGTGGACAGGCAAAGGTCAGAGGCCAAGAGGTACAAGATGTACTATGACATAGACATCGAGGATCTCAGCGTCTACGATCTCGTGGTCGACACCGACACACTGGACCCTGACCAGGTGGTCGAACGTATCATCGAAGGCGTGAGTGGATCGAATTGATGATCAAGGATCCGAACGCTATTCCTGACAAATGGGGAAAGAGGCCGTCGGACCGTTCTGTCGGAGAACTTCTGAAGGGCGGCGTCATCATTCTTGACAAACCTTCCGGCCCCACATCCCACCAGGCGACCGCTTGG
Source organism: Candidatus Methanomethylophilaceae archaeon (assembly GCA_017468935.1). Taxonomy (GTDB): domain Archaea; phylum Thermoplasmatota; class Thermoplasmata; order Methanomassiliicoccales; family Methanomethylophilaceae; genus Methanoprimaticola. The sequence goes on along the minus strand of JAFUHJ010000079.1, from coordinate 18,473 downwards.
GTGAGGGACGCTCTTAAGGTCGAAAGGGTCGGTCACGGGGGAACACTGGATCCGTATGTTAGCGGAGTACTCCCTGTGACCCTGGGAAAGGCCACAAGGCTCACGGACATAGTCCTTTCCTCGGATAAGGAATACATCTGTCTGATGAGGCTCCACGGTGACCGTCCGGAGGACAGGATCAGGAAGGTCTTCAAGGAGTTCGTCGGGAAGATCTACCAGCTGCCTCCCGTAAGGTCTTCCATCAAGCGTCAGTTGAGGATACGTACCATCAAGGAGCTCGAGATCCTTGACATAAGGGGGAGGGACGTACTGTTCAGGATGGAATGCGATGCCGGAACATACGCCAGGACGCTCTGTGTCGATATCGGCGACGTACTTGGATGCGGTGCGAATATGGTCGAGCTCAGGCGTTCGCGCTCCGGCAAGATGACAGAGGCTCGCTCACATACACTACAGGATATCAGGGACGCTTATGTGTTCTGGCAGCAGAACGGACGCGAGGACTGGCTCCGCAGCATGATAATGCCTATGGAGGTCCTTGTCGAACCGTTGCCAAAGATCGTCGTCAAGGCCACTGCGGTGGATGCGATATGCCACGGTGCGGATCTGAATATCCAAGGTATCCACATGCTAGACGAGGATATCCGCAAGAACGCCTTGGTGGCGATGATGACCGCAAGGGGTGAACTCATAGCCATCGGAAGGATGGCCATGTCCTCATCGAAGATCATGGCGACATCCCAAGGTAAGGCCGTTGATACGGAGAGGGTCTTCATGGATGAGGGCCATTATCCCAAGATGTGGAAGTACTCCACAGATCTTGAAGAGCTTAGCGGGGAACCAGAGTTCCTGAGCTGAGGCTTATTCTACCTCCAAATTATATCTGACCTACACGATTCGGTAATCGATCGTCATGTCTATTTTCGAGAAGAGGACACAGGTATACGGGCCGGAGACATTCATCGTGGGAGAATTCGATCCCACTGCGGACGGCCTCTACCGTAACGTGTACCCTGTCGAACTGACGGTCAAGCCGAACCATGTTCTGTATGTGAGCGTGAAGTCCGATATACCTGTCGACATAGTGATCGCCAGGGAGGATGGTTCGGCCGTTCAGCATAAGGATAAGCAGAAGGAGATAGTCCTCGGGCCATATCCTACGGAGAAGCACAAGAGCATGGGCGTGATCCTTGGCGTATTCCGCGGGGATAAGGCAAATGTCACATTGGAAGCATGGATGGAGAGGAAATGAAGTTCGGTCACTCTGATGGCGATCTGTCGCTATTGAGGCCTTTGGACACAAAGGTGTCTTTGGCGTTCATGGTATTGATTGTAGCATCCGTCATCGTCTACATCTATCTGGTGATAGACGGTTCGTTCACGCTCTATACCGCATCCCCGGTGCTGACCGTTCCCTTCATGGCTGCAGGTATCTACTCCTATGTCATCAACCGCAGGATCATCCCGGGAGTGATCGCAATCGCCTTGCTGGCACTGACTTACTTCCTGATACCAGAAGGGGTCTTCTTCGTACTCTATCTGATATTGGGTGCTGAGGGTGTGGCGGTCCTGGCAGAGATCCTGCAGAGGCGTATGTTCTTCCCGATAATGAGGAGGATAGAACTGATCGATTCCGGTAAGAGAGGTCTGACGGACAGGGTGGTAGCATTCCTGTTCTGCATCCCTCCCGGCATGGATATGAGGGACATCAGGATCGATAGGGATTATTCCAGATCGAGCATCCCGGTGAAGAGCATACTCTCCTCTATGGCCGTGTCGATGCTGCTCTGTCTGTTCCTGTGGATGTATGTCTTCATGGATACCAGCGTATCGGTGGAGACTGAGGGTCTTCCGATAGCGATATTCACCATCATCATGTACATGACCCTACTGGTGATGCCCTGGACAATATACGACAGGGTGAACGCCAGGGTCGGAGAGGGTCACAGGGAGTTCCGCCTGTACGACGGATTCATATCCGGGGCGAAGAAGGCCTCAGTTCCTGCTGTCATCGCACTGATCATAATCATGTTCGCGGAATGGGCCGGTATCGAGAATGTATTCTTCGCACTCATGACCACGGTTATGATGCTCCTGATGGTAGGTGCATCTTCACTGCTGCACTTCTCCGTAAGCGAACTGCCGCTCATCAATGATATCTACGACCGCTGGAGCAAGTTCTATCCTATAGGGGTCTATTCGGGTTACAGCCCTTACGGTAGATCTTCCATGAAGGATGATGTGCCAGGCACTCCCAGGAGGAATCCTTCGGAGAGCTTCTCGACCGATATCAGAATTCGGAACCGCTGAACTTCTTGTTCATCCTGCCGGGTGAATCGAGCGAACTGATTATTGGCATGAAGACCTGTCCGGATGACATTCCGGGGGTCTTGTTCAATCCGATGATCTCAGGTTCATGGTAGTTGGTGATGATGACCTGGTACCTCTGAACGTTCTCCTCGATCTCGACCACAGGGATCTCAATGGACTTAAGGATCTCGAGCGATACATCGGCCATGGACTGGATCTCTTCAGGGGTGATCGCATCGTCCAGCCTGATGAAGAAAGTGTGCTCGAGCGTCTGTGAATTGAAGATGTACTCGACCTTTGACTGAGATAGGATCTCCTTGAATCTCTTACCCGCTTCTGTGTCGGGTGAGAGTTCTAGCATACCTTTCTTCCATGTCTCCGGGATATCGATATAGATCGCTTCCTTGCCGAGGATCTTCCACATGTTGAGGCGATATGCATAGGAGTATTTGGTACGTTCGGGAGCGATATCCGTCAATCTGGCTTGTGGCGATCCTTTCCACCTTGATTACGCGCCCGCGTTCTATTTATAAATGAACACTCGATAACCCGAAATCATACCAGAGGAATTCACGGTAACACCGTGGGAAGTCAAAGGAGAGATCGATTACGACCTCCTCATGCAGAAGTTCGGTACAAGCCCCATCGACGATGCTCTGATGGAAAGACTCTCCACGTACGGCGAACTGCACCCGATGCTAAAGCGCGGAATATTCTATACCCACAGGGACGTGAAATGGATTCTGGACGAGTACGACAAGGGAAACAAGTTCACCATCTACACCGGAAGGGGGCCCTCCGGGAACACTCATCTGGGACACCTCATGCCATGGTTGTTCAACAAGTGGATGCAGGATACGTTCGGGGTCAACATGATATTCCAGATGACCAACGACGAGAAGTTCCTCTTCAAGGACCTCACACTGGAGGACACCACTTCGATGGCATATCAGAACGCCCTTGATTTCATCGCACTGGGTTTCGATCCCAAGAAGACGAAGATCATAGTCAACACGAAGAACATCGAGAAGCTGTATCCAATCGCTCTGAGCGTGGCAAAGAAGATCACATTCTCTACCGCAAAGGCGGTGTTCGGATTCGACAACTCCACGAACATCGGTTCGATATTCTTCACCGCTATGCAGTCCGCACCCGCATTCCTGCCCTCTGTGGATGCCGGGAAGCAGGTCCCCGTGGTCATCCCCTGCGGTATCGATCAGGACCCCCACTTCAGGGTCTGCAGGGACGTTGCACCCGGATTGGGATTCCCCAAACCTTCGCTGATATGCTGCAAGATGATGCCGGGACTGTCCGGAGGGGACAAGATGTCGTCCTCTGACGAGAACGCGACGATCTACACCACCGACACACCCAAGCAGGTGAAGAAGAAGGTGGGAAGGGCATTCACCGGCGGATGTGTGAGCGTCGAGGAGCAGAGGGAGAAGGGAGGAAATCCCGAGGTCTGCGCCGTATTCAAGTACAACTACTTCATGTTCGAGCACAGCGACGACGAGCTCAACGAGATCGCCCGCAAGTGCCGCAACGGAGAGATCCTCTGCGGGGAGTGCAAGCAGTGTCTCACGCAGAAGATCAACGTGTTCCTGGAAGAGCACCAGGACAAGAGAGAGAAGGCCAAGGACGTCATCGCAGACATGGCGTACGATGGATTCGAATGGTGATACCATGGACTCTGAGATATTGGAAGGACTGAGTTACAACGAGAAGAAGCTGCTGCTCGCACTGGATGCGCGGAAGGGTACCGCCTCGCCGGCGGATCTGATAGCGGACGGCCAATTTAGTCTGGAAGTCGAGATCATGGGGGCGGCCTCATGGCTGGAGTCCAAAGGATTGGCCAAGATCAACGAGACCTCCGAGAAGTTCATCACGCTCAACGACACCCATGTGGTGGGTGAAGGCCTGCCTGAGAGGGTCGCCATCAGGAACATCGACGAGGCCGGAGGCAAGATCGATATGGACGTTCTCGCAGAGCGCATGCCCGGCGGGATGGACAAGATCGCTGTCGGATGGCTCAAAAGGAAGCAGCTCGCGGACATCGTAGCGGATGGGGACAAGAAGTTCCTGGTCCTCACCGACAAGGGAAGGGCAACGCTGCAGATCGAGATGCCTGACGAGGCATTCCTCAGAAAGCTCTCCGAGAACCCTGTGTCCGAGAAGGATGCGGACAAGAACCTGGTCAAGGACCTGAAGGGCCGCAAAGGCATCATCGGGGAGAAGATAGTCACGACCAGATCCATATCCCTCACGGACGAGGGAAAGAAGATCGCATCATCCGGTCTGGAGCTGAAGCCCCAGATCACGGAGATCACCGATCGCCTCATCCAGTCCGGAGAGTGGAAGAACGCGGAGTTCAGGAAATACGACATCCAGACGTTCGCACCAGCCGCGATCCCCGCAAAGAAGCATCCCCTGTCCAGATTGGGGGCGCAGATCCGCAGGATGTTCACCGACATGGGATTCACGGAGATGTCATCGGAATACGTCCAGCCATCGTTCTGGAATCTGGACGTACTGTTCACACCACAGGATCACCCCGCAAGGGACCTGCAGGACACGTTCTATCTCTCCAACCCCAGATCCATCCACATCGATGATGAGGAACTGGTCGAGAAGATCAGGAACATCCACGAGAACGGAGGGGACACCGGTTCCACCGGATGGGGAGGAAAGTGGTCCAGGGATATGGCGGAGTCGGCTCTGCTGAGGACGCACAGCACCTGTTCATCGATCAGGTACATCGCTGCCCACCCGGATGCGCCCCAGAAGGCCTTCTCGATTTCCAGGATATTCAGGAACGAGTCCATCGACTCAACCCACCTCCCGGAGTTCACCCAGATAGAGGGTATAGTCATCGACGAGAACGCTGATTTCGACATGTTGATCTCGCTCATCAAGGAGTTCTACGACAAGATGGGATTCGATCAGGTCCGTATCCGTCCAGCATACTTCCCGTATACCGAACCCTCTCTTGAGATCGAGGTGTTCTTCAACGGAAAGTGGATGGAGCTCGGAGGGGCCGGAATGTTCAGACCAGAGGTCCTAGCACCCTTCGGTGTCAAGACGCCGGTTCTGGCATGGGGATTCGGATTCGAGAGGCTAGCAATGTTGAAATGGGATATCAGGGACATCAGGGACCTGTACATCTCGGACATCGATTCACTCAAGAAGAACACGGTGTTCTAAACTCGCATTCATATTGAGGAGGGTCTCCCTCCTCTTATCGTTCTTCGTCAGGGATATGGCTGTATCGATATTCGCTCTGGCAGATTCATGATCCTTCATGCATATGTCAGCCATTGCCTCATACATCAGGAGTTCGTCCAGGCGGTACACGCAGCCACCCGATATCATCGATTCCTTGGTCCTCTCGAAGCATTCCCTGGCATCTTCGACATGATATGTTTCCAACAGGCACATGCCTAGGGCCATCCCTGAATCCACATCTCCGCTGTAGTTGTATCTCGCAAGTGCCAGGGCCTCTTCCGCATGGTTGTTCCTGAGGCTGTATTCACATCTCAGGGACCTTCCTTCGGGAGGATCCAAGCGGAGCATCTTGGATGAGAGTATGTCAGCATTCTCCAGATCGCCGTGGTTGAAGGCGAGCCTAGCCGCCAGGCGGAGTAGATATGGGTCGTCGTGCTTCATGGCAAGTCTGCAGATGGACGCGGACAGTTCGTCGTCCGCACAGTCGGTCATCCACTACCCGTATCTCCTCATGATCCTGATGGCCTCTCTGTCCCTACCGGAATTGATCAGGTGGAAGAGCCTCTCGGATATTGGGATGCCGTGGTCCATGCACCAATCGGCCGCTCTGCTGTGCCAGGACCTCAGTTCCTCATCAGTTCCCCCGGATAGGATGGTCTCCCTGACGGTATCGTTCATCACAGCATATCCCATCCTCGCGGGAAGGAAGGCCGATTCCAAAGGGGCATCCTCCTTTCTGATCTTCACGCGTAGCACCGCAGCGCACCCCAGGTCGACCATACCCTTTCCAGCATTTCTTCTGATATCATCGAACTTGTGCCTGTCAAGGCCTTTGGTGAGTTCATCGACATCCTGTCCGTTGGCAGCCAGTTCCTTAAGCCTTTCCCTGAAAAGGTTCTTCCCGAATTCGCTGAGGACGTAGATCTTTCTCTTGACCGGTTTGGTCGATCCCCTTATGGTCGCCATACCGAGTATCAGTTCGTTGTTCTCCATCATCCTCTTTATGATGATGTTGGAGTGTCCGCGGGAGACACCAATCCTCATGGCTATACCGTCCTGGGTGAGATCGAACGGGGCATCGAATTCGACGTCGTATCTTACGTGGTTGTACCTATAGAGGTGTGCTGAGACCCTGTCATGGTTGGTTATGACGTTCATATTGCGGTATGACTTATCGTAGGTTATAATGAGTGGCCGATTATCTAAGGTCTATAGGGGATTTAAGTCTGTTAATGCAGGCTAGAGCGATGACATATATGTATGGAATGCAATCGTGATTCGGACAAAACTGATGGTGCTAAGGACCTTGGTTCATCAACCGACGAACCAGCTCAGCAACTCAGACAGAGTCCGAATTGCTAAGAGGATGAGGAGGACTGTCCTGCTACGAACGACCTCCTCGTCCTGCCTTCTCTCGGCTATAATATCACCTCCTGAAGTTAGGTACGCGGCGGAAGTCCCGTCAAGACTATTGGAAGTCCACATACAGGACTTCCTTCCCCGTCCAGGACCATACTGCACGAGGCGGTAAATAATGTGTTGCCGATTAACTAAGGCCTGCAGAACGAAGTATTTTTCAGAATGATTGCGATGTTCTGACAATGTCAAGGCTCTTGGTATGCAGTATGCCCGATATCCCGTCGGTGAACATGAAGGAATCACTTCTCAGCTTCCATGACTGGGAGGATATGGGCGAGAAGGGAGGTTTCTCGTTCCTTTCCTATGAGGACACCGTGATGGTGACGATACCTGATATGCACATCCGTCACGAGAGTCTCGACAGGGAAGTAGAGGATCTCGGTTTCAGCATCGATGAGATAATCGTCATGTCCAAACATTCCGCTAAGAGCGGCACCCCGGCGCTTACCGCGCACCCCATCGGGAACTATCACGAGAATGAGTTCGGAGGGAGGGAAGGCGCATTGGTGAAGGCCAATCCCGCACTGATGACGGATGCGCTCCGCCGCATCGTACAGAGGAACGACATACCGGAGAACCAGCTTTGTTTCGAGGTCACCCATCACGGGCCATGGTTGGATAAACCGACCTTCTACATAGAGGTCGGAAGTGTTCAGGAACAGTGGGAGAACAAGCATGCGGCAGAGATCCTGGCACATGTCATCGAGGAATTGGATCCGCATCCTGAGTATCCTATTGCCGTGGGGATGGGCGGAGGCCACTATGCCCCGAGGTTCACGGAGGTCGCTCTGAATTACAAGGTGAACTTCGGACACATGCTTCCCAATTATCAGATGGAGGGCAGGGACGATGAGGACATTGTAAGGATGTTGAAACTCGCCTGCGAGGCATCGGATACCAAGTTGGTGTACTTACACAAGAAATCGGTTAAGAAGCCGGAGGCGAGGAGGTTGTCCTCACTCATAGAATCCGCCGGCTTCGAACAGATCGACTCCAGTTGTCTGGAGAAGTTCAGTGAGAGTTGACGAAGGTACCGTTGATCTCCTTTCCGAGGATGGCGTTCCTCAGTTCATCCAGGTTCCTTCCGTCTATGATCAGGATATCCATCCTGTTCTCCTTGGCCAGTTTCACGCCTAGGGGGTCGAAGACACTGGATTTCGACGCTCCATGCTCCTTGTATACGATATCGCCCAATTCATCGATGGTCATCGAGGTTATCTTCTTGGCATCCGGATTCTTACGAGGGTCATCCGTGTACACTGCATCCACAGATGTTCCGTTCACGATCCTGTCAGCACCAATGGCGGCCGCCAGCATAGAAGATACCGCATCTGTGGTGTGACCAGGTACAGTACCCCCCATTACGACGATCTTGCCCGGGGCCGAGAGCTTAGCGGTCTCCTCCACATCGCCTGTGACAGTATCAGGCATGTCGCCCAGTGCCAAACTGAGAAGCTGTGCGTTCATCCTGGTGGCCGCGATGCCCAGGATATCCTGAGCGTATGTGTCCCCGCCGAGATCCTTGGCGATACCGGCATAATACCTTGCGGTCTTACCGCCGCCGCAGACCACGGCGACCTGGACCTCTTTGGACACATCCTTGAGCATCTCTGCGAGCTTTCCGATGAATTCGGCATCGTTCTCTCCCGGAACCAGGATGGAACCGCCGATTGAAACCACCACTTTCTCCATATTACCGTATCAGTAATGGCCAGGCATAATATGAATGTGGCGGACGTAATCCTTTACCTTCTACCGAAATTGGACTCCAGCCAGTTGTGGATGGTGTCACTGGTCCCGGAGTGGATAGGATCCTTGCAGAGGCGGACATACTGTTTCTTCACATCCAGGATGCTGTTGTCATCGTCCACCTCCCTGAGGATATGATTGACCCCTTCCGGCACATAGCATTCGATCCCGGGGTTGCCTCTGATGCTGTCAAGGAACCGGTAATCGGCCGACAGGTCCTTCGTTCCGGTGATGGCCAGTATCGGCCCATTGTATGATCTCAGGATCCCTGCATAGTCCTCGGATGAGCGTTCGTCATGCTCTCTTATCCATTTCGCACTCATCAATGCCCCGCTTATGAATATGCGGTCCTTACCGGTGTTCTTGCATCTGGCGAACAGTTTGTCCACCTTTGCGATAGCCTTCTCCTCGTTCATCCTCCGCAGCATGAATCCTTTCAGACCCTTCATGTCCCTGGCCTGTTCGATGACCAATCTGTTCTGATAGTACAAGGCGTCCTTGATGCTCATGGCCGCACCGCCGATGAGTATGAGTCCAGACACACTCTCTCTTTCGGATAGAAGGGTTGCGATTATGGCGCCTTCGCTGTGCCCGCAGACTATCACGCTGTTCTCATCAACGAACGGTAATGATCTCATGTATTGGATGATCGATGATGCGTCGTCCACAAGGTCGTAGAGGCCTGTACCGCCGTCGCCTTTCCCGGATTCATGGGTCCCGCGCTTGTCATAGCGGATCGTAGCATATCCGAATCCGTCGAACATGGCCGCCATGTTCCTGTACAGGTCGGTGTGCATCCCTCTTGCGTTACCGTCCCTGTCCAGACTCCCGGTGCCCATGATTATGACGACCGCCGGATTCTTCTTATCGCGATCGGGACAGGTGACCGTCGCACCTAGCCTCACCTTACCATCGACGAACACTCTTTCTTCGTACATCATGATCCCTCCTTCACAGGTGCTGATATTATCGATATGCTCCTGAGTTTGCCCCCGTCCTGCATTTTCAGATATTTGTCTATCAACGCGGCGTATTCGGTGATGAATTGGTCGAAGGTCTCATCCCCGAGACGCATTATGCAACTGCGCAGGCAGAGTCCGTCGGCCATCGGATCCACATCAGGGGATGAACAATATTCTCTGAATTGACCATATATCGACATGAGGAACTGATACGCTGTCCCAGCAATGTCGGAATTGACCCCTTCGGACCATTTTTCGACATCTATTCCGATCAGTCTTTCGGTCGTACCCCTGACCTTCCTCTCATCCTTGACCGTCAGCACCCCTTCTTTGATGAGAGAGTTCACATGCCTGTAGATGGTGGGTGCGGGGATGTCGTCCAGATATCCGGATATCTGCTTGGTGGTCGCATCTCCGTACAGCTGGAGGTACTGGATGATCCTGACCCTGACGGGATTGGAGAGGATTTCTGTGAGATCCATGGTATCACATCGTTATCTAAATTGATTATATTATCAAATATGATAATAATGGTCGACCGATATAAACATTGGTGTGTGCGCAACTTACTCCGCGCACGCGTAATGTTTATAATAGAAGCGTCAATGGATGGGACAGGTGGACATTATGGCAGATATCAACACTGAGAACTCTGAGGACAGAGCGAAGTACGATTTCAAGAAGGATATGCAGGAAATCATGGGATACAGGGGAAGAGGTACAGAACTGATCTCCTGTTACGTGCCGGAGAACAAACCGATCTCCGATGTCATGGCATATCTCAGGAACGAACAGTCGCAGGCATCCAACATCAAGTCGAAGACCACGATGAAGAATGTCACCAGCGCGATCGATTCCATCGCTTCTCGACTCAAAACGTTCAAACAGGCACCACCGAACGGTATCGTCATATTCTGTGGTGAGGTCCCCCGCGCCGGGGATCAGACTAAGATGGTCCAGTACGTCATCCACCCGCCTGAGCCCATCACAGCATTCCTTTACAGGTGCGATTCGGACTTCTTCACCGAGCCTCTGGAATCCATGATGCTTGACAAGAAGTGCTATGGATTGATCACGATAGACAGGTCAGAGGCCACATTGGGAATCCTTTCGGGGAGCAGGATCCAGGTGCTGAAGCACTTCGATTCGCTCGTTCCGAGCAAGCACCACCAGGGAGGTCAGTCATCGGTGCGTTTCGAGAGGCTGATCGAGATCGCCGCACACGAGTTCTTCACAAAGGTCGCGGACAAGTGTACGGAGTACTTCCTGGACAGGCCCGAGCTCCTGGGCATCCTGGTCGGAGGGCCCGGTTACACCAAGGAGTTCTTCGTCAAGGAGGAGTACCTCCATCACGAGCTCAGGAAGAAGGTCGTCACCCCTCTTGTGGATACCGGATACACGGATGAATCAGGACTCAGGGAATTGGTCCAGAACTCCCAGAACATCCTCACCGGGCTACAGCTCTCCAGGGAGAAGGTCTTCATGCAGAGACTCTTCACGGAGATCAGGAAGGCCGACGGAGGTCTCTCCGCGTACGGTGAGCAGGAGGTCAGGAACTGTCTCGATGCCGGTGCGGTCGACATGGTACTGCTGAGCGACTCCATCAAGAAGAGGAGGATCACCGTACAGTGTCAGGCAGGACACGTTCACGAGATGACGGTCAACGACTCGGATGGCAAATTCCAGTGCCCCGAGTGCGGTGCGAACACCCAGATAATCGGCGACGAGGACTTCATCGACGATTTCTTCAACAAGGCGGAGCTCTACAGCACCCGCATTCAATTGATATCCCCCGATTCAGAGGAAGGGGACATGCTGCTGAAAGCATTCGGAGGGGTCGCAGCGCTCCTCAGGTACAAACTGTGATATCATGACGATAACGGACGATTTCCAGAACGAGATCCGTGAGAAGGTCTCCGCGGCATTGAAGGACATGGGATCCGAAGGCATCGACTTCGTAGTGGAGTCTTCCACCATGGAAGGTGTCGACATGGCGGTGCCATGTTTCCCTCTGGCCAAGGCGCTCAGGAACGCACCGCAGGCCATAGCGGACGATTTGGCATCCAGGATACAGCCCGCAGGATTGATCGCGAAGGTCGCATCGGTCAACGGTTTCCTCAATTTCAACATAGATCCGGAGGCGTTGATCAAATCCACCCTGGATGAGATCATCAGGTGCGGACCGTGCTATGGTTCCATGCCCAAATCCGGTATCAGATACAACGTGGAGCACACCTCCACGAACCCCACCGGGCCCATCCATGTGGGAAGGGCACGCAACCCCATCATCGGGGACACTTTGGCGAGATGCCTGAAGAGATGCGGACACGATGTGACCACAGAGTACTACGTCAACGATGTGGGAAAGCAGGTCGTCGTCCTCACATGGGGTGTCAATAACGTCTCCGACGAAGAGGCGGCCAAGAACTCCGAGGAGCACATGAAGGAGATCGGCCAGAACGAGAAGGAGAGGGACAAGACCGATCACAGGCTCGTGGCCAAGTACCGTGTCGCCAATAAGCTGATGGAATCCGATCCTGCCGTCCAGGAGGAGATCTCCGATATGATGAGGAGGTTCGAGCAGGGCGATAAGGAGGTCATCGACACCGTCAGGCACACCGCTGAGATAATGCTCGACGGCCTCAGGGAGACCCTCGGGCAGATCAATGTGGTCCTGGACAGGTACACATGGGAATCCCAGTACATCGCCGACGGTTCAGCCAAGGCCATCGTCGAGAAGTTGAAGGCGTCCAAGTATGCCGGTCAGACTGATGACGGCGCATGGTATGTGGACCTGAAGGACTTCGGCGTCCAGGGGAAGAACACCAAATTCACATTCACAAGGTCTGACGGTACCACTCTGTACACCACCCGCGACCTTGCATACCATCAGGACAAGTTCACGAGGGCCGATAGGCTCATCGATGTCCTCGGAGAGGATCAGAAGCTCGGTTCCAAGCAACTCTGCTCCGCATTGGAGATCATGGGATTCGATAAGCTCCCTGATGCACTGTTCTACGCATTCGTATCCCTTCCCGAAGGGAAGATGTCCACAAGGAAGGGTGTGGTCGTATACCTCGACGATCTGATCGACGAGGCGGTCGCCCGTGCCTACGAGGAGATCAAGAAGAGGCGCGAGGGAATGTCAGAGGAGAAGATGATGGAGATCGCGAAGGTCGTCGGAGTGGCTGCCGTCAGGTTCAACATCATTCGCGTCCAGCCAGAGAAGCAGTTCGTATTCAAGTGGGAGGACGCCCTCAACTTCGACGGTAACTCCGGACCGTACCTCCAGTACGTGCACGCAAGGGCATGCACCATGCTGAAGAAGGCAGGGGAGTTCGAGCACGATACAGACGCCTCCAAGTTCGTGGAGCCTTCGGAGATCAACCTGATCAAGATCCTGTCGAAGTACGAAGAGGTGCTGAGGATGGCCGGTGACGAGAAGAAGGTCCACATGTTGCCCGCATACGGGCATGAGCTCGCAAGTGCTTTCAACCAGTACTATGCGGCGGTATCCATCCTCAATTCCAACGACAAGAGGAATGCCAGGCTCACCCTTGTGGAATGCGCCAAGACCGTCCTCGCCGATGTGCTGGACTGTCTCGGAATGGGTGCACCCGAGGAGATGTGAGGATGACGGAGATCCGTCAGCTGAAGGTCAAGGACATCGAGGGTGTCCGCGAACTGGAGATCTCCTGTATCAAGGAATACTTCGCCGCAACCATCGAGAACAAATGGGAGGATCTTCCCCAGGAGTGGAAGGACAACCTCGGGGCCAGCAGCAAGAACCATTTCAAGGCATATCTGGACAGCGGAGTCAGTTTCGTCGCAGTCGAGGACGGAGAGGTCGTAGGATTCATCTTCGCACAGATCCTCCACCACATCTGCGACGAGGATAATCTCCTCTGGATAGAGAACATGGGCGTGCATCCTTACTTCAGGCGCAACATGATCGGCTACCAGCTCCTTAGAGAGTGCGTGAAGAAAGGCCGTGAGATGGGGTGCACAGTTGCTCATGCCATGATCCAGGAGGACAACGCTCCGTCGATACTCCTTCATAAGAAGGTCGGATTCTTCATGGACAGGCGCGAGGTCGCGCTTATGGACCTGAGAGATCCCAAACTGAAACTTTGAAACTTGATTTGTCGGAAGGGGGCATTCCCTTCCGATCCATTATTTCATTCCACCGTACGATTCTCTTCCTCGTCCATGCGCTCCGCGCCCCACTCGAACAGGCATTGCATGGCGGGGAGCAACCCCTTCCCCGCTTCGGATAGCGTGTAAAGGCAACGGGGAGGTTCCTCGTCGGTTTCGTACTTGATGATGATACCATTCTCCATCAGCTCATGCAGGCATCTGGTCAGCATGGTGTTGGAGATCCCTTTGACCGTGCGGGTGAGGTCGTTGTACGACATGGAGATCATCGAGCGTGTAGAGGAATTGTCTAAGAGCTATGATATCCCGATGTCGCAGATCGCGTTGGCCTGGCATTTCAAGAAGGGTGTGACCGCACCTATCGTAGGCGGTACGAAAGTATCCCATCTCAACGATGCAATAGCATCAGTGGACCTGGATCTGAAGGACGATGATGTGAAGTACCTTGAGGAGCCATACAGGCCACATACCATAGTAGGTGCGCTCTGAGTGAAGAGAGGTGGTTTGGATATGTCGAAGAAAGTGTTGATATTATCCGGAAGTCCCCGCAGGAACGGGAACTCCGACATACTGTGCGATGAATTCATGCGCGGTGCGAAAGAGGCTGGGAACGATGTGGAGAAGATCCGTGTCGCGGACAAGAAGATCGGTTACTGCACAGGATGCTACTACTGTCAGAAATCCGAGGGAGAATGCTCAATAAAGGACGATATGGCAGAGGTCCTGCAGAAGATGATCGATGCAGATGTCATCGTATTGTCCAGTCCGGTCTATTTCTATTCGATCGATGCCCAGTTGAAGGCTGTCATCGACAGGACCGTCTGCAGGTGGCTCGAGGTGAAGAACAAGGAGTTCTACTACATCGTGACCTGTGCCGACGAGGATCGCAAGTCCCAGGAACGTACCATCGAATGCTTCCGCGGATACGCGGACTGTGTGGAAGGTGCGGTGGAGAAAGGCATCGTTTACGGTACCGGCGTCTACCAGAAGGGAGAGGTCACCGACACTCCCGCGATGAAAGAGGCCTACGAGATGGGGCTCAGCGTGAATCGAAGACAACGATCCCGTAATGATCCCGGGATACTTTTTTCAAACAAAAAGTGAAAAGAGGCGGGTCACCCCGCCTTAAATTCATTCTTTCTTCCTCTTCGAGGCAAGGTACTTCTGCCTCTCGGATTTGGCTGCGGAAGGTGCTTCCTTCTTGGGTGCTGCCGCGCTCCTCTGGGCCTGTCTCTCAGCCTCGATCTGCTCGAAGGTCAGGGTGTTCTTGTCCTTCTTGGGTGCAGTGCGTGACTTGTACACGACGAAGATGATGATCAGGACCACTACGATGATGATGGCAACATAGAGTGCAGGGTTGCTCCAGATGGAGGAGGTGTAGTTGACCTCGTAGTCGATGTGTCCGACCTCTAAGGATCCCTGGATGAATGCGATCTTCATGTACACAGGTGAGTCGCCCTTATCGTAGTTGTAGGTGATTTTCAGTGTGCCTCCTCCGGCTTTGAATTCCATATTCTCCCTGAATACGGGGTCTGCCTGAGGCTGGGATTTGTCGGTGATGACGACACGGAGCGTCGTAGGGAAGTCGGATGTGTATTTGACGTGGAGGGTGATGGTGTCCCCTCTTTCAATCGAGATCTTGTTGCCTCCCTCGAGGCTGAAGCCTGATACTGCAGCATCGCTGTCATCCGCAGGGATGACCATTGCGAACGATACCGCGAGCATTAGGGCTACTGCGAACAATGCCTTGGTCTTCATGTTACGATCTCCTCGACGCGTTCCTCATCGATGGCCCGTCTGATCTCCATGGCGAGCCTCTTACCGGATGACATCTCCTGCCTCCAGAGCGAGTTTCCGTAGGGGTGTCCGACGGACATGTGCACGTTCGTACCTCCTCCGATACGGGGAGCTACATCGTAGATGTGGAAATGAAGGTCCTTGTCGACGCAGGTCTGCAGACAGAAGGGTCCGATTATACCCGGGTCGTAGAACTTCTTCGTGGCCTCGACGTACTTCTCAGCGAGCTCGTACGCCTTGGGCAGGAGCGATTCCCTGAGTGTGGCGGAGTTGTGACCGCACACGGTGTACTCGGGGATGATACCATCCTCTTCGAGTTCGACCTGTTGCTTGCCTGGAAGCCTGCAGTATCCATCGAGCGAGGATTCGAACCTCCAATCGATTCCCAGGAGCTCCAGCCTCTCGCCCTTCTCCTCCAGCGGGGAGTAGAAGAAGTCCAGGTTGAAGACGGGACCGATGATGTATTGTTCCATCCTTGCGTCCTTGAGGAAATCGGGCTCGATGACGCCCTGCTTGATCAGTTCCTCGGATTTCTCCACGAACTGGTCGTAGTCCTTGGCTGTGAAGAATCCTCTCTCAAGCTTCTTGACCTTGTGGTGGACCTTGATGATCGTCAGTCCGTCGATGTCCTCGGGCTTCTCCACCTTCTTCGGGAACGGGAGCCCGGCCTCGTTGAGGATCCAGTAGTAATCCTTTGGGTCTCCCCTCTCCTCGGACCTCAGGAGGTTCCTGCTTCCGACCATGGGGAGCTTGAAATCGTTCTCAACGGCGTCAATACCGCAGTAGGATACGAAGGATCTGTTGGGGACGAAGAGGACGTTCCTCTTGAGGAGGTCGTTCTGCACCTCGGGCTTCAGGATGCTGCTGTACTTGTCCAGTACGACGGACTCATCCACTGTACCCCTTCTGAGGTTACCCTTCTCGTCGTAGATGGTCTTGTAATATCTGGTAAAGGGGGAATCCCTGCCTTCCTGACAGATCGCAACGGTCTTGAATCCCTCTGATTTGGCACCGTCGCATGTATCGAGACCCGAATGGGACCCGACAACTCCGATCTTGGCGTTCTTGAGATCGATTTTCTCAAGGTTACCAAGAACCTCGTCTCTGCTTATCATGCTGAGATATAACGCGCATTGAGTAATATAACCAGCGGTCGCAGAACGAGGGGAATCGACCAGATGAGCAGTAGCGGAAAACCCGCCCTCTTGATCCGCTGAATCGAGAGGTTTGCGTGTGATTTCCCTATATGCCTACCGCCCTGCGGGCGGAAGCAGCCCTCCGGGCTGTTGACCATAGGGATATGACATACCTGCGCGTGATAATTCTAAAATCAGTGGCCTGCGGTGAATGAAATTGCAGTAACATCAACCGAGGCCGATATGGTCATCGGTTCACCCGTATTTCATGGTAGTCCCGGTTCATGCTATTGCAAAGGAGTTAGAGAAAATGAAAATAGCTATCGGAGTGGATGTCCACAAGGTCAAATGCGCCGGATACGCCACCAGGAAGGACGGAAGAAAGGACAGGACCGGGAAGATCGACGAATTCAACGAACAGTTCAGAAGGTTCCCTTCGAACTGTGAAGGGATGTAGATGTTCGAGAAGTTCTGGGGACACGAGCACGAGATCCATGTGCTGATCGAGAACTCCACCAAATCGCATGATGTGTACTGGATGCTCACGAATCTCGGCTACCACGTCGTGGTGGCCCATGCCACCGACCTCTACAGGATCACAAAATCCACCAAGAAGAACGACGACAACGATGCCAAGGAGCTCGCAGGATACATGAGGAGGAGGCTTAACGGAGAGGATGAGTTCAGAGAATCCTTCATCCCCGATGCCGAATGGTCGAAGAAGAGGGCCCTCTGCAGATTCCTGGCTAACCAGAAGAACGAACTGGCTAGGACCAAGCAGCAGGTGCGTGCGTACCTGCTGCTCAACGGCCAGTACTTCATGGACGGTTTCAGCGATGTATCTTCCAATGAGGCCATGAGAAGGTTCACCGACACCAAAGAGATGATCCCCAGGTTGCTGGCCGAATCTATGAACCGGAACAAGAAACTGATAAAGTTCACCGAGGATGTGATCAGGCAGGAGTTCTACAACAACCGCATGTTTGACATACTGATCTCGATACCCGGAGTGGGATTGCATACGGCCGCATACCTCACATCGGAGATTGTCGATATCGGAAGGTTCGGGACCAAGGAAGGATTTTCCAGCTATTTCGGTGTCAGACCGAGTCAGCGCGATTCCGCTGACTCGCTCAAGAACGGACACATAAGTCATAGAGGCGACGACCTAGCCAGAAGACTGTGCTTCCAGGCCACCTTCGTCCACATATTCCATTGCCCCGAATCCCCTATAGCCGAGAAGTACAACAGACTGATGTCCAAAGGCAAGCACCACCGCGTCGCGGTGGTTGCCTGCGAGAACTCCATGTTCATGATGATTTTCTCGATGATCAGGAACAACAGGTGCTATGAATCGGACCCCCAGACCCTGGCCAAGGCCAGGGCCATGGCCGATTCACTGGACCTCTGCGAGGACGACGAAGATGATGCCCTCACCCTTGAACTGATGAAGACAAGGAACAAGGAGGCCGCCTGAGGCCGACCATGTTTCATGGTCGCCCGGGCAGGAGCGGAGGGGCAGGGAGAATCAAGAATGCACCACTTTCGATCCCTGAGATTGATAGGAAAACCGTTACAGTATCCCTACCCATGTTGGACGCGGAAAGGGGCCATGGCAGATGCCATGAGCCTGTGAAAATAAAACGGCAGTCCGAACACCGTCCATAAAGCGACTACAGCATCAAACCTTTCAGAATTTGCCCTTCGGCAGCACATGTTCTAG
>JAFUHJ010000078.1 GCA_017468935.1 Candidatus Methanomethylophilaceae archaeon | reverse complement strand
GTCGGTAATCTCCCGGTAGTAAACTTAAAGGGTACACATGTACCTTTTGACACCTGTCCATCAATAATCAATGATTTGAAACAACTCAAAGACTCTACAAAATTTGACTTCCCACTAGCGTTCGCGCCATAGATTGATGCTACTTTGATTATATCCTGTTCAAGATCACTTTGAACATTTTCCTCTGACGGTTCCATTGAAAAGTATATTTCATCTTTGATAGATTTATAATTCGAAACGCAGAAGCTAACTAGCATCGAAGATGAAATACTCGTACCACTTATAAAAAACTGGTCCAATATAAAAATGAGATAAAAATAAAGCGAACCTTAGTTATTAAACATAATAAACTGAAGAAGACCGGAGTTTCTGTACACCTTTCTAATATTACAAAAAAAGACTCAACGAGTCAATCAAAATCCAAGGAATTACTCTCGTTTATGGGCCCATTAGTATTATCCCTTAACCTCTCTTGACCGCTTACTCCCAGCACTAATAAACGCCAGTTTATCCTCACTAATGCAATGACTTGATAACAAGGTCCTTGTGATCTCGTTCTTTGATATGCTGGCTTCTATGAATTCTAGCAGATTTTATATACAATCATTGTTATCATTATTAACAATGAGCTATAAGGTTGTCCAGAAGCAGAAGAACGGAAGATACTACCTCTATGAGGTCACAGGCGTGTGGGATCCCGTCAAGAAGAACTCCAGACAGACCAGGAAGTATCTGGGGGTATGCGATGAACAAGGGAATCTGCTGAAGGAGCCTACCAGGAACAGGACCATCAGCTGCAGTCCCGTCTATGGCCCGTACCAGCTGTTCGTACAGCTGGCAGAGAAGAGCGGACTGATGTCCGCTCTGGACGACGTGTACGGCAAGAGGGATGGTAGAAGGTTGCTGGCAATGGCCATATTAGGTGTTGTAGACCCAGTGACCGTAAACCAGATGGAGAGTGTGATGGAGGACACTTATCTGAGGGAGCTTCTGGATGTCGAATGGGAGTTCGAACAGTCATCGGTCTGCAGGTTCCTGCAGACCGTCGGACACGGTTCCGAACAGAAGGAGCTGCTGTTCAGGGAACTGGCTCCGAAGAGCGGATGCGTGATCTTCGACATAGTGTGCCTCGGTACCGATTCGGAGGATCTGGAGTATTCGGAGATCGGGAGGAAGACGCACCTGACAGGTTCCAGGCAATTCAATCTGGGGATGGTCCATTCGATGGAGGACCATCTTCCTTTCTGCTACCGGACATATCCTGGTTCGGTGGCCGATGTATCGACCTTGGACAACATCGTCTCTGATCTGAAGACGATGGATTGCTCGCCCATCGAACTGGAGATGGACAGGGGTTTCTTCAGCATAGGGAATGTCCAGATGATGCTGGAGCGCAACATGGGGTTCACCGTGCCGGTGCCGGCACGGGTGAACATCTCCAAACTGCTACTGTCCGAAAGCGTCAGAGATATCGACTCTCCTCTGAACACGGACTACCTGGCCAGATCCGTGGTGAGGGGATACGAGACGTTCGTCAGACTGCAGGACGATGATATGGTTAAGGCTTCGAAAGATGACGAAGGGGCCATAAGGGCAGTGGTGTTCCAGGACGATTCCAGGCGTACGAAGGAGATAGCCACGCTGTACTCCAGGATAGGTGAACTGGAGAACAGGTTATCGGGCAAGAAGTTCGACCGTTTCGCCAAGAAGAAGCTCACGCGCAAGGAGCAGCAGATCGCCGATCTGCTGGAATTCAGCGAGGATGAAGATGGGAAGACGGTGGTGACCAGGAAGCGCAATGCCATCTCGGCGAAGGAGAACGCCTGCGGAAGGTTCGCAGTCGTTACCACTTCTAAGAAGCACTGGCTGGACCTGCTGGTCCAGTACCGCCTGAGGAACGGGGTGGAATATGACTTCTCCCAGCTGCAATCGGACCTCTATGTGGGCATAACGGGCAAGTCGGATCAGAACTCCGCCGAAGGCGGACTTCTGGTCAACTTCCTGTCCCTGAGGCTCAGGCTGACCCTGATAAACCTGCTCAAGGAGAAGGGTCTGGCAGGAAACTACTGGGTCCCGGACGTGATCAACACGCTGAAGAAGCTGAAGATCTCGTGCATCGGCGGGAAATGGAGACTTAATGAGGTTACCAAAGCCCAAAGGGAACTGTTCGAGGCCCTCGGAGTCAAGATTCAATGAAGTTATGTTTGCCTTGTTATCAATTCGATGCATAAGTGAGGATGAATCCTGCTTTGATTTTTGTCTCATCATTCAGGTAAGAGATGTGCTGGAGTACTGAGCTGGATTTATCGCTCTCCATGCATATCAGAATCCTCACATCCGCCGATTCGGCCTTCTTGATGAGATGGGATAAAGGCGATTCGATCTCTTCGTCGTAGTAGCTATCCGTAATCGACAGCATCTCGAGGTCGAACCTGGTCTCTGTACTGTCTATGTAATGGATGGTCCCATCCCAGGAGCTGTCGGGACTGAGCAGCGGGGTCACAGTGGTTTTGAATGTCTTCATAGGATACTGGTCGGTAGGCGAGGTATAGGACGGTTTTACAGATTCTGTCTGGGAGAACACAACGTTGTAATCGAAGACATCCCCGTATTCTGTGCTGAAATCGTTGTTGAAGACCTCCTGCATGAAATCCGCGTAGTCCTTGCTCTTCACAATCGCTCCCCAGCCACGGGAATTTCCATCCTCCGGATTAGTTATGACCTTGTTCGTGAAATCGTACTCATCCCAGTTCTCGGATTCGACGATCACCGTCTCGCCGTCGATGATGCAATACTTGGCATGAAGGTAGAAGTATCTGTGAAGATCGGGCGAGCTTTCGTCTGCCCTGGTCATCACTTTGATATCAGCACCGTTCTCGGCGAGGTACTTCAGCATCTTAGCGTGGCTGCTGTTTCCGTCAATATATCCGCTGGCCGTATGACCTTCCAATAGTATCTTGACGGAGACTCCCCTCTCTATGCATTCCAGAAGGCACCCGATAACATTGGGGGATGTGATCATGTACATTGTAACGCAGATGCTGCTCTTGGCCTGCTCCAAAGCCCTGTATACCGGGATTCCTCCGCTCTCCGGGAATAGGAACGGTGAAACTTCTGCATCGTATTTCAGATCCGGATCGAATACGTTATAGGTGGTACCCCAGCGGTGCCAGGAATTAGCTCCCAGATTATCGGATGTCGCTCTGACCGCGAATGCATTCGACTGCTTGCTCATGATCTCGAACGACCTCCCCGTCCAAAGAGTGGACTCTGAGTCAGCATCTGCATAGCAGAACGCGTCAATGATGGTGTTATTGTTGTAAAGATAAAGCGAGAAACCCCCATCATCCAGTTCGAAGTTTTCCCCTACAATTCCGGACTCTCCCCACACCTTGTGCGGGTGTCCTTCACGGTTTAAGAAATATGGGCTGCTGCTATCGTTGCCGACGATGATCAATGTCTCGCCTGGCTCCAATATCAGGGACTCATGGAAGGATACCTTTCCTTCGCCGGTCGTCACCCAATACCCTTTGAGGTCGATGTTTTCGCTACCATTGTTGATCAGACCGAATCCCTCATCGCTTTGTGCCGGTTTGACCTCATAGAGCTGTATCCCCAAATCATCCGCATCCGCGCCATCGGCCATTTGGATGAACCCGAAAACGGACATTAACAAGACTATAATGACAAGTAGAGATCTCACAATCCTGCAATATTAAATGAATATTATACCTTTATGAATTCGTTGTAAGCGGATGTGTTCTGATGGATTGTTCGCACAGTTCAGTCCTCCAGAACCTATTTTACTTGATAACTATGATAAATTGTACAGTTCTTCGATAGGAAAATGCGATCATGTGCCTGTACCTGGCCATCGCTGAGATGATGATAGGTTACTTCAGAATCATGGACGAGGTCGATTATCTGGACGGTGCGGATATCCCGATATACGATTACCTCTACGGACTGGACATCATAGTTGCCGGTCTGTAATGGGCGGTCGCGGTATTCATTTTCATATTCCGTCCGACGAGTAAGGCGAACACGTTCGGTGCATTCCTGATGATCGTCAGAGGCAGTATCACACCGGATGTCAGCATGGAAACGTAGAAGTTCGTCACAGTCGTGTCCGATGAAACCTGCAAGAAGAGATAATATGAGTGCTACGATGGTATATCACGGCATCCGATATGGCCGCATCGGGCTCCTCCCTCAGGAAAAGGGCCGTGAGGTCCTCGGGGAGCACAGGTATCTGTGTGCTGAAGGGATACTCAAAGCTGTCAGCAATATACATTAAATAGCATAGATGCACAGCTTGCGATCGAAATACTTCAATAACACGGGATCGAATTCTCAATCATAATCACTGTTTATCAAAATAACGTTGTTATGAACGGCCTTAAAGGGCCTTGGAGTCCTCATTCGCAGAGGGGTAATATTTTTAGTTAAACCATAAAATTAGGGCATTTTCTTTAAATATAATGAGTGAAAAATGTTCGGTTTTACTAAAAATTTGACGAAAACACTGTATCAAACTAGGTCAGTTTTAAATACTTAACAACGGTAAGCCTGCATTGAGGTTATTGAAATGCCTACAGTCAAAGAAGCAGATTGTGTCGCATGCGGAGCATGCGTGGACGCTTGCCCCTCGAACGCCATCACCGTCGGAGACATCGCGGTCATCAACGCCGCTGCCTGTACCGACTGCGGTGCTTGCATCGACGAGTGCCCTGCAGGTGCACTCGAGTGATCCCTACAGCGGCAACCCCCGGTGCCGCTTCTTTGAAACTTCTTAGCTCTTTCTCTTCTATCCGATTCCGACCTTACCCTATATCGCTGTTCCAGTATATCCGTATCGAGGGAATATGGTAACAGACCGGTGTTATCCCTTGATATCGACTTTGAAAACAATCTATCAAATACTTCCGATATTCTACTCCGAAGGGCGCATGAAAGACAGTACGTTATCGATGATATGGGAAGCCCTGGGGAACGACAGACTTACCACCAGGGATGCCAGCGAGAGGCTTGATAATCTGTTCGGCTACCGCTGCCCGGACGATCTGGCCAAGACCTTGTCCAAATACCGCAAGGAGGGCACCGTGAAGGGAGAGATCTCCATGGACCTCGGCGGATGGGTATGGTGGGTCGATGACGAATGCCGTTCGAAGGGGGAAGACCAATGACCTATGAGGACAACGAGATCGCGAAGGTCTGGGAGACGCTGTTGTCATCCGACAAGTACCGTGTCATGATTGCCGATATCAGCGACAACTATCCCAACAAGAAGAGCGTCAATGTGGATTACGACGACGTCAACATGTACGATATCACCTTCGCATCCTACCTCCTGGAGGAACCCGACAGATGCCTGGAGATCGCCAAGAAGGCGGTCATGGACCTGGTCCCCAATATGGACCGTCCCGGACACGGGATCAACGTCAGGCTGTTCAACCTCCCCAGGGACGCCAAGGTAGAGATCAGGAACCTCAGGGCGGACCACCTCGGAAGACTGGTCGCGGTCGAGGGTCTGGTCAGGAAGGTCACCACCGTCAAACCCCGTATTACATATGCGCTCTTCAGATGTGCCAGATGCGGCTCCGAGATATGGATGGAACAGACCGGTATGCTCCTCAAGGAGCCCATGATGTGCAACAATCCGGACGGGAGCTGCAACAAGCAGGCCACACGTTTCATACAGGATCTTAAGCAATCCACGTACACTGATACGCAGAAGGTCGAGATACAGGAGAGGCCCGAGGGACTCAGGGGAGGATCCCAGCCCGAAAGGCTCGTGGGATATGTGGAAGATGATATCGCAGGTATCGTCACCGCAGGGAACAGCGTTACCCTGAACGGTGTACTCCGTTCCGTCGAGAAGACGGACAGGGACAAGTCCACCGTCTTCGAGACATATCTCGATGTTATATCCGTAGATTTCGAGCAGCACGAGTACGACGAGATCCAGATCACGGAGGAGGACGAGAGGGAGATCATCAGGATGTCCAAGGATCCCAACCTCTACGATAACATCATCAGATCCATCGCACCATCCATCTTCGGTATGGAGGAGCAGAAGAAGGCCATCGCCCTGCAGCTGTTCGGCGGCTGTCACAAGGAGATGGACGACGGTACGAACCTCAGGGGTGACATCCATATCCTCATGATCGGGGATCCCGGAGTCGCAAAGTCGCAGATCCTCAGGTACATGAGCAGTCTCGCTCCTAGAGGTATCTACGCATCGGGAAAGTCCGCTTCGGCGGCCGGATTGACCGCGGCCGCAGTCAGGGACGATTTCGGTGACGGAAGATGGACCTTGGAGGCAGGAGCATTGGTCCTTGCGGACAAGGGATTGGCATGCATCGATGAGTTGGATAAGATGACGGACCAGGACAGGTCCTCGCTGCACGAGGCGATGGAGGCCCAGAGGATCTCAGTCGCAAAGGCGGGTATCAACGCCACATTGCAGTGCAGATGTTCGATGCTCGCAGCAGCCAACCCCAAATACGGAAGGTTCGAGGAGGAGACCAGCATCTACGAGCAGATCGACCTGCCCGCTCCATTGGTATCCCGTTTCGATCTCATCGAGATCCTGACCGACAAGCCCAACAAGAAGCACGATCAGCAGCTGTCCTCGCACATCCTCGACACGCAGAGGCGCGGAGAGGCTAGGATGCTCCCCGAAGGTACCGAGATCGAGGACCTGGACATCAACGAGATAATGACCCAGACCAACATCCTGAAGCCTGTGTATGCAATCGAGACCCTCAGGAAGTACGTCGCATATTCCAAGCGCATAGTCCCCGTCATGACCGCGGACGCCCAGAAGATCATCCAGGACAGTTTCCTCAGGATCAGGGGACTCGGGAGCGGAGGTTCAGTTCCCATCACCGCAAGGCAGCTGGAGGGATACGTACGTCTCTCCGAGGCATCGGCAAGGATGCGCCTCTCCCGTACGGTTACGGAGCAGGACGCCAACAATGCGGCCGAGCTCATAGAGGCGTATCTCAACAGGATCGCCGGGAACGGGGACGGAACATACGATATCGACAAGATCGCCAGCGGAGTGTCCACCAAGGACCGTAATAAGCTGGACACCATCCGTTCCATCCTCAACGAGTTCGGGGCGGACGGTATGGCCCTCGAGGAGATCGTCATACACGCCAGCAGTCAGGGATTGGATCAGGCGGAGGTCGAGCGTGCCCTCAAGACCCTCAACGATGCAGGTGATATATTCAAGAGTCCCTCCGGGATCTACAGGATGACGTGATAACATGTATGCGAGGATCCACAGGAACGAGCGCGACGCCATATTGGCGGCATGCGACGAGGAGCTCATAGGAAGGTCGTTCAGTGACGGCAGGGCCAAACTGGACGTCAGCGAGCTCTTCTACAAGGGAGAATCCATCGACAGGCCTGCTCTTGCGGAGAGGATGAAGAGCGTATCCATCATGAACCTGGTCAGTTCGGAGGTAGTGGCGGTCGCCATAGAGGAAGGATACGTCTCCGAAGAGGATGTCATCGAGATAGACGGCATCAAACATGTTCAGGTAGTGTTAATGTGAATTTCTGCGTGAAGTGCGGCCGCGACTGCGAGGAATCCCTGGACGGCATGTGCATAGACTGCTGGTTGGATGGACGCAAGCTCACAGAGCTCCCGCACCACGTGGACCTCAGGGTCTGTACCAACTGTGGAGAGTTCCAGTTCGGGGACAGATGGGTCAAGAAGGAACTGACCGACGCCGTGCAGGATGCGGCCGTGGATAATCTATCAGTGATCCGCGACGCCAAGGTCACAGGAGTGGCCACCGAATACGAGTGCCAGGACCCATATGTGTACGTGGTCAAGGTGCATTCGGAATGCGATGTGATGGGATACGTCACCGAGGATGTGGCATCCACCATCGTCCGCATCAAGAACAACGTCTGCAAGAGATGCTCCAGGCAGCTCGGGAGCTATTACGAGGCCATCCTCCAGATCCGTACAGGTGCCAAGGGAGGATTGACCGCCGATCAGAGGGAGAAGTCCCTGGCGTTCACCGAGGAATACGTCGCAAGGGCGGCAGCCACCAACAAATCATTGTTCATAACAAAGATGGAGATCGTCACCGGAGGTGTGGATGTCTATCTGTCATCCATATCATTGGGAAAGAACCTCGCCAAGGAGTTCTCCGAGGTATATTGCGCAGAGACGAAGGAGTCCCCGAAACTCGTGGGTCAGACCACGGATGGACAGGACATGTACCGTCTCACCTATCTCGTCAGGTTACCGGAGTATCATACCGGGGATGTAGTCATCTTCGAGAACAGGTACTGCAAGCTCACACGTGTATCCGGTAACGGAGGAAGGATCCTAGACCTGATGAACTTCAGGGAGAGGTCCGTGAGGAAATCCGACATGCCGGACATCAAGCTCTACGAGAAGGAGGACGATCTGAAGGAGGCCACCGTGGTCAACGTCATGGGCAACGAGATACAGGTCCTCCATCCCGACAACTATTCCACCGTGGACCTGAGGACCCCGGAGGGATACGAGTGCGACGATACCGTGAAGACGGTGGTCATCGATGACGTTCTATATCTCGTTCCGTGACGCATAACACTTATTAGCGAGATAGTGTTACTGCGGGTCATGAAGACGGTCATAGCTGCTGCTCTAGTTTCAATCCTTCTAGCCATGGCTGTGACCCCCCTGGCAGACGATTCCGATGCTGCCGGGATAATAGTCACCGACGGTATCGGCAACGTCATCACCCTCGACGGCCCCACCGACAGGATAATTACCATGGGTACAGGGATAACCGCCACGGTCATCGGTGTCGGCGCATTGGACAAGATCTCCGTCTGCGACAACTACGCATACAGGAACACCGATCCAATCTTCGACGGTCTCAGGGCACTCGTGAACGAAGGGAAGGTCCTCGCAGGCGGCAACATCTATTCCAGCGGGATAGACCAGCTGAAGAAGGACATCATCTACGTATCCGACCCGGATACGGGCAACTTCGATATCGACAGCGATGTGATCGTCGTCACCGGTTCCGAGACATACAGGAACAACATCGTCCCGTATCTGAGGGATAACGGGTTCAGGAACATCATGCAGTGGTCGGATATCACCGAATACGCGGATATCATCGGCTTCGCCAAGACCATCTCGATGGTATGCAACGGGAAGGTCGTGAAACCTGTCGAGGACATGGAGTACATCTCCGATTACGTTAAGGAGGAACTCGCGAAGGAATCTCCGACACCCAAGGATGCTTTCTACGTGACATTCTCAGCCAACGTGTTCAAAGTAGGGAACAAAGGCTCCCTCGCCAATTCGATGATAATGGCGGCCGGAGGGAATTCCATAACATTGGATCCATCTCAGAGTGCCAGCACCTATGAGACCAATCTCACCAACTTGGTCTCCGAGCATCCCGGATGCATAGCGTTCGCGGACAACAGCGTCGTATCCGATCAGGATAAACTGAAGATGCTGGAGGCACAGATCGGCGACAAGGCCACCATCGTCCCGTTGCAGAGCATATGGAACAATTACACCCTGAAGAGTTCCGAAGGCCTGTGGACAATGGCGTGCGCCATGTATCCAGATATCTTCGAAGGGGATGTGCCCACCACCGATACCGATACTGAACTGGGTGCCGTCGAATACTTCCTCGCAGGACTGGGGACGGCGCTAGTGGCCATCATCGGTTCATACATCTTCATCTGGAGGAGACCCTGATACCATGGAGAGCAGGACGAAGACGATCATAGCGGTAATCGTATTGGTCATAGCCGCGGTGTTCTGCATCTTCAAGGACCTCTCATGGGTGTCCGCCAACGTATCGTATTCATTCCAGGAGGTCTGGGATGCCCTCATCGGCAACGGTTCGTGGGCATCGGAGAGGATCGTGCGCGACCAGAACGCACCGCGCGTGGTCGCAGGCATACTCGTGGGAGCAGGATTGGCGATAACAGGTTCCGCCATGCAGGCGGTCTTCAGGAATCCCCTCGCTTCCCCGTACATCCTCGGTCTCTCATCGGGAGCATCCCTCGGAGCGGCGGCAGGGATCATCTTCACGATACCTTTCATCCCGTCGCTCATAGCTTCTCCGATCCTTGCGTTCGTCACCTGTTTCATCACCATGGCGTTGGTATACACGATGGCACGCGCAGGCGGGACAGTGCGCACGGAGACGCTGATCCTGTCCGGAGTGGCCGTCTCATCACTCATGTCCGCTTTGGTGTCGTTCATGACCTTCATCTCCGGGGATAAGCTGGAAGGTATAGTGTTCTGGACCATGGGTAACCTCGGCAACGCCGATTGGAACGAGATCGCATTCATGATCCCGGTGATCGTGCTGTGCTCCTTCCTTCTCATGTATCAGGCGAAACCCCTGAACGCGATGATGCTCGGAGATGCCCACGCACTCGACCTCGGAGTCGACGTGAAGAAGGTCAGATTATTCGTGCTGGTACTTTCCACATTGGTGGTAGCGGCAGCGGTATCGTTCGTTGGGGTAATAGGATTCATCGGACTCGTCATCCCCCACATAATCAGGATCCTCCTCGGTCCCGACAACCGCCGTATCATGCCCTTGAGTCTCATAGGAGGAGCATGTTTCATTCTCATCTGCGATTACATATCGCACGTCATCGCCCCGCAGTTCGGTACGCTCCCGATAGGAGTGACCACCGCATTGATCGGAGCACCCATATTCGTTTATCTGTTGATCAGGAGACGCAGGGAGGTGGGTTGGAATTGAGCTTCGAGGTCAAGGACCTGAGATACACCTATGAGGACTACCTCGTCCTCGACGGGATAACGCTCCCGATAAGTGACGGGGAGATCATCGGAATACTCGGACCGAACGGATGCGGTAAGACCACACTCCTGAAGAACCTGAACAAGAATCTCTCGCCTAAGGGCGGGGTCGTCATGTTGGACGGTCAGGACATTCAGGAGCTGACCAAGAAGGAGATCGCCGGCAAGATCGCCGCCGTCCCCCAGACAAACGAGATCCACTTCGCATTCACCGTAAGGGACATAGTCGCCATGGGAAGGATGCCCTTCCAGTCGATGATGGGAGGGGAATCCTCTGAGGACTCGCGCATAATAGACGATGCGATCGAGAAGACCGGTCTAAGCGGATACAGGAACAGATTGATCAATACGATGAGCGGAGGCGAGAGGCAGAGGGTCATAATCGCAAGGGCGATAGCACAGACGCCCCAGATCCTATTGATGGACGAACCCACACTCCACCTTGATATCAGCATGCAATTCGATGCATTGAAGCTGGTGAGTTCCATCTCCAAGGAGAACGGGATGACCGTAGTCATAGTGTCCCATGACCTTCCGTTGGTCTCCAGGTACTGCGACAGGATCGTGATGATCCACGACCACAGGATATTTGCCGTAGGCACCCCGGAGGAGGTCCTCACGCCGGAGAACATGCGCACGGTGTTCAACGTAGATGCAGATCTGGTCATGGACGAGAAGATAGGTAAGAGGACGGTCATGATCCATGACTCCCTCGGCCGTCCCTGAGCACGGAGCGGACCTGTAAAATACATGTCGTCACCTGCGGTATTCTATGATAAAACTGCCCGAGCCTGTAGAGGACGTCGTATACAATCTGCTGCGTCTGGCGAACACCAAACTTCCCGAGGATATCGGATGGGCCATGGAGGCCGCTTCCGGATGGGAACAGAATCAGATCGCTTACACACAGCTCGGTGCCATCATGGACAACGTCAAGAAGGCGGAGCACATCGGAGTCCCCATGTGCCAGGACACCGGTATACCGGTGTTCTATGTCAAGGGCAGATTCGATTCATCGATAGGCAAGGACATCGCCAAGGCCGTGGAGAGGGCCACCAAGGACATCCCTCTGAGGCCCAACACCGTGGACCCGATAACCCGCGAGAACTGCGGATCCAACCTCGGTCCCGGCATGCCTATTATACATTACATCCCGACGGACGATGATTTCACGCAGATCACCGTCCTCCCCAAGGGAGCAGGTTCCGAGAACATGACCCGTTTGGCGATGCTCAACCCCGCCGACGGTGTCGAGGGTATCAAGAAGTTCATCATAGACTCCGTACTGGACGCAGGAGGGCGCCCCTGTCCCCCGACCATCGTCGGAGTCGGTATAGGAGGGACATCGGATGTCTGCGTGGCCATGGCCAAGGAGGCCCTTCTGGTCCCGATAGACGAGGAGAACCCTGATCCTGTGCTCAGGAAGCTCGAGGAGGACGTCTTCGTCGCATTGAACTCATCCGGTCTCGGACCAATGGGCCTCGGAGGATCCACCACATCTTTGGGAGTCAGGATCAAGAAGTGCGCATGTCACACTGCCAGTCTCCCTGTTGCGGTCAATATCGGATGCTGGGCGACCCGCCGCGCATCCGCCAAGATCACGGACAACGGAGTGGAGTATTCCCAGGGGGTGAAATTCTGATAGCTCTCAAGGCACCCCTCTCTGAAGAGACGGTAAGGTCCCTGAAGCTCGGTGACACCTGCTATGTCTCCGGACTGGTCATCACCGGACGCGACGAGATGCACATCCGCGCCATGGAATACGTCAAGGAAGGCAAGGAGGTTCCCAAGGACATCGAGGAATCCGTACTTTTCCACTGTGGACCCATCATGAGGCAGAGGGATGACGGATCATGGGCCGTCGTGGCCGCAGGTCCTACCACATCCGCAAGGATGAACAAGCTCGAACCCGATTTCATAAG
>JAFUHJ010000077.1 GCA_017468935.1 Candidatus Methanomethylophilaceae archaeon | reverse complement strand
TGACCATCTGGTCCACGGCACCTGCCTCGACCACCTTGGTATCGCCCGTCACGATAGGCACGCCGCAGTCCGCGGCGGTCTGACCCATGCTCGTCATCACCCTATCGACGACATCGATGTCCAGCCCCTCCTCAATTATAACGGAGCAGGCAAGGGCGATGGGTGTCGCACCCATGACCGATATGTCGTTGACGGTACCGGATACGGAGATCTTTCCGATGTCCCCTCCGGGGAAGAACAATGGTTTGACGGTGTGTCCGTCGATGGTGAACACGACATCGTCCACTACAGCTGAATCGTCCATGGAATCGAGCGGTACCTCCGCTTTCATCTTAGGGAAATGGCTAGTGATGTGCTTGCCGAGGAACTCCTGCATGAGCTCTCCTCCGGCCCCGTGATTCATGATCACCTTCGACATGATCCGTACAATGGGATAGGTTGGATAAAGGCATTGCCACGCGTGAAGCGGGTGAAAACCTTTAATCGGCGATTACATACGTTGGAACGGCCTTATGGGGTAGCTTGGATATCCTGCCGGACCTCGACTCCGCTGACCTGGGTTCGAATCCCAGTAGGGCCACTTTCCAACCTATCCGAATCTCAAGACGCGGGATATTTCTCCTTGACTCCCGCAAGTCTGTTCGGGTCGAACGGGTTAATCAGCGGATTACCTGCGATCGTGAATGATGTGATTACAGGTGTCGTACCGCTCATGAGGGATGCCGCTTCTCTGCTGTAGTCGACGACCCCATATCCGACTCCTTGGGCCACGTACGAGTAGGTGTGATTATCGTTATCTTTGGTATCCGTTCCTTCCGTGACCGTGTACGTGACGTTACTCTCGATGGCACCCTTCAGGATACCGGAGTGGTATCCGGTACCGATGTCGGCTGCGAATTTGCCGCCTTCCGCTGTTATCTTGGAGGAGGATGTGATGTAGATGGTCAGATCAATCCATCCTTCGTTACCGGTCTTCCTGTCGTATCCGCTGCCGATCCCCGCACCGTAGTATCCTCCGATAGCATTGATCTCGGACTTCTCAATCACGATCATGACGTATGTTGGGTTGTCGGCCGTTCTGTTGGGATGGCTGCTTCCGATACCTGCAGAACCGTTACCTCCAACGACTTTGTCTATGGTGGTGTCGGAGATATCTATGATCGCCCCTTGCCAGAATCTGGTGCCTATACCCGCTGATTTGCTTCCACCGTACGCCTCGATGATGTGCGTGCCTCCATTGATGGTCACGGTGGCTCCGCCGATGGCGGGCCCTCCCTCCGCCTCTTCGTTCCCGTACTTGCTGACGAGGAACTCCGTCTCGTCGAATCCCCCGCGTGCGATGGTCACGGTGGAGTGGTTTATGATGACCGTAGCACCGTCCCCTCCGATTCCGTATCCGTGGTTGCCCCATCCGTATGCGCTGATGCTTTCCAGATTGGTTATCCTGATCGTTCCGGTAATTCCGCCGGAGTATCCGATACCGCATCCTCCGGTGCCGTTGTAGGTCTCTTTGTCACCCTTGGATTTGTATCCGTCCTTGTCGTAGTATTCGTGGCCGTTGTTTCCTATGACAGTGAGGGATCCTCCTCCCGTGATCGTGACCTCTCCGCCGACATATACTCTGATCGCATCGGAATTGATCCCGCCGATCAGGGTCACATTGTTCTTGATGACAAGGACGATGTATGCGCCCGTCTGCACAGTGATGGCAGGGTGGTCGCTGGGGTTGTCCTGTCTTCCGATTGTGACGTCGTCCAGAACAATCTGGCGCATGTTGGGTTCAGTGACTGCGGATCCGCCTATCCTCTTGTATTCGACCGATCCGTCTGCTTTGGAGATGATGTACTCGTATTCTCCTGTGAATTGGGTACGTGCGGATCCCGCATCGTCCCCCTCCTCGCTGGTGACGAACACGACACTGGCATTGGAGTATGTGTTGTTCGAGAGTATGGTGGTGTCATAGACCACCGCTGCGAAGATGTCGCCCGATCTCTCGTTGACATTGACCATGATGGTGCTGAAGGATACATCGCATCCGTTTATGACGATGGTCCTCTTGTTGTCCATGACGTTACCGACGATACCTCCGACATTCCTGTAAGAGTTGATCGTAAGGTGCTTGACCGAGCAATCCTCGATGTCGGCGTTGCACATTCCCGCTATGCCTCCTGCATCGTTACCCAGATAGATCAGGATGTAAGGTGTGGACATGTTGATCCTGGAACATGTGATGGTCGCAAAGGATACCGTGCTGTCGCATATCTTTGAATTCTGGTGTCCCGCTATGCCTCCGACATATCTGTTGCCTGTGACATTGACGTGGTATGCCCCGAGTCCATCGGTCTCGGAATCGAGATATCCTGCGATACCTCCCACGTATTCGGTGCCGTGGACCTCTGCGAAATCGATGTTGATATCGCTGAGCCTTCCGCCGCTGACGTATCCGAACAGTCCCGAGTATTCCTCGGAATTCACCAACAGATTGGAGATCGTATGGCCGTTTCCTTTCACGATTCCTTTGAAAGGGCATGTGGTGCCGCTTTCAACGGATCCGATGGGCGTCCAGGGTTTGTTCTGGAGATTCATGTCGTGCATGATCTGGAAGGTCACGCCTCCGAACCCGTTGTTGTTATTGTTCTGTGCAGCCACCCATGCAAGCTCGGAAGGCAGGTATATCATGTACTCGCCGTTCAGCTTCTGGGGCTGCTTCTTCTCAACACCGTCCCATACATATTCCTTGATCTCGGCTGTCAGTTTGATCTCCTTCGAATCAGCATGGGATTCATCACCCTCCACCTTACAGTAGATGGTGTATGTGCCAGGTTCAGATGCGACAGGTATCGAGGTCGAGTACAGTTCGGTGGAGAGCCTGTACAGAACCTGTCCGCCGGATCCGGTACCGGGGTTTACCAGCTGTTTCTCGTAACCATCGAAGATGTAATCGTTGGCTGTCGGTTCGGTCTTCCACTCCGAGGCGGTGGCCATGATCGTGAAGATACCGGTACTGAACTCGACGAGGTATTCGCCTTGTACGCGTTCTCCCGAGGCGTAGATCTTGTAGGCGCCTGTCTTCTCCCCTTCCTCACGAGTGAGGGTGTAGTTGATGCCCGTGGCACCGCTTACGGTGGCTGTGAAGACAGGGTCGTCTGCACCGAACGCCTTCGAAGCATCGTTGGGTGTGACGACGACGATCTCGTTGTAGATGAACAGGAATCCCTTCTCGTAGACTGCGCGGTAGTTGCCGTTGACCTCTGCACCGATCGGTGTGATCGCATAGCTTCCGAATTCCTCTCCAGATTCCCTTGAAAATGTGAATTCGAATTCGACGCCCTCGACGGAGATGTCCGCAGTGAAGACAGGATCGGGTTCTCCGTTGACCTTGGAGCAGTCGTTTGCCTTGACGATGACGGGCATGGGTGCGATAGAGACCTTGATTCTATCGTCTTTCAGGATCTTGTCCCCTTCGAAGATCTTGTAATAGATCGTGTATTCCTTCGCATCGATTCCGGTGGGGACGATAGTGGAATAGTTTTTGCCATCCATACTGTATTGGATGGTATCTTCGGACGATTTGAAGACGACAAGCTCCTTGGGCGTGCCGTCGTAGACGAGGCCTGTAACTGGTTCTATGCTCCAATTACCATCGGAATCCTGACCGCTGTAGAAGAATGTGAACCCGACATAAGCGACCGGTGCGATCAACAATGCGGATATTACTACAATAAAGACGAGATTCCTTTCCTTGTTCATGCTATCGTCCTGCTATAGGGGCCAGTATCGTCCAACTAACAATTTAAAGATTGTTCAATCAATAGTACAAATATGTCGAGATTGGCCGGGATTATGTATAGCCAGCATAAACTAATTCATGCTTCCCTTTTAGATGGTCAGGCGATTCATATAGGGGTCGGATCGTGTTTAGGGATAACAGGGAATCATCATAGGGGGATGAAAAAACAGCGTCACATCCATCCTCGGAATGGCGTCCGAGATGTGTTCTCAGGTGGGAAACAAGGACCAGGAGGTTTTGATTTTTTTCGTATTCCCTACACATCAAGGCTGCAATCCCCTGAGCACGATCGAAGTGCAGGGGATGCAGTCCGATGTCGGAATGACAGTTTCACTTACCGGGATATGTGATCAGAGCGTACGGGTTGTACTTCTTGAACTTCTCCATTCCTCCTAATCCTGCGAGCTCCATGACGAAGCCCATACTCACGATCTCTCCGCCCAGTCTCTCCACGAGTTTGACCACAGCTTCGGTGGTACCTCCAGTG
>JAFUHJ010000076.1 GCA_017468935.1 Candidatus Methanomethylophilaceae archaeon | reverse complement strand
TATTTAGGGTTGGAAGTGAATGCCTCCCAAATTCATCCGTGATATCCAACACAGACTACTCAAGGACATCAAAAATCTCCATACAAGTTTTCCTCTAAGGGGCTATCACCCTCTACGGCCTGTCTTTCCAGACAAGTTCGAGTATACGAGCTAAGGAGTAAATGAGCCTACAACACCACATCTCCCTTACCTTTCGATAAGGGATTCAGTTTGCCCTATACCGCGTTCGATCGCCTTTAATAACGGTATCTCTGTTGATTTCTTTTCCTGCGGGTACTAAGATGCTTCAATCCCCCGCGTTCCCAATCATTACTGATTATTCCGAAGAATAGGAAGTCCCATTAGGTAATCGTCGGATCATAGGCTTCTTGCACCTACCCGACGCATATCGCTGCTTGACACGACCTTCTTCAGCGCTCTAGCCGAACCATCCCCCATACGGCGTAGCATCGCCGCTGGCGTATGATCTAGCACACGTCCAGGTTTCGTATGATCGGTGATCACTGGGCTTATCCGCTCTCATCCTCCGTTTACGGGGCCCTACACCACTTCCCCGAGACAGGACCTCTGTTCGGGTGCATGTTACATTCGATTTGAATCGCTGTCATTACTGACAGGCGCGAAATTTCGGTACTCGCAAGAAGTATTTAACTCTTACTAGTCCGGAGATCGCTCCGATATGATTCGAACTTGACCATCGTGCTGAGCACTGGCCACGCGATATCTGAGTCGCGCAACCCCCTGTAATCTCACCAAGTACTTAAAGCTTGGCAGTCCTCCCAGGAGGCCGGTTCGAATATTCGAACTTCATGGCAGGAGATTTGACTCCAACCGCGCAATGGTTCGCATCGCGCAAAACCGTGTAACTCCAAGCCATATATAACCCTTGGGTTCAAGGAGTGAAGACCACCATGATGGCATCGGGTATTTTGGCCTTCAGATCCCTCAAATCGGGGTGATACAGACGCAAATAGCCTTCTCTGTGGACCTTCTTGTCCAAGATTCTGGCGACGACATCGGCGTCCGGAGTTCCCTCGACCTTCCATGCGCCGTTCTCCGCCGAGATATCCGTGGAGACGAATATCGGCAGCCTGAGCCTTATCTTCTCGGCGTCATCGCAGATCTCCCAAAGATAATCCACCTGTTCCTTCGGGATCCCGATAACGGATCCGCTCTTGGTCCTGTAAGAGAAATCCCCGGAATCCATCATCTGCTCCAAGGTCCTCTTGCCGACAGCAAGGTTGGAGTTCAGTTCGGACATGACCGATGCGAGGAAGTCTACCATGCTTCCTCAATATACTATTATTATTTATTATAATAAAGGAGGAACAGCGGCCCCGTTCCTCTGTTTAAGCCTTCTGAAGTTCCAAATCGCCAGCATGTTCATGAACACCCCGCTCAGGGAGTACATCACAACCATGCCGTAGATTATGCCGTCGAAGGGATCCACTCCGAGCAGTCCGTATGCACTCGAAGCATAGACTATCATCCTCATGGAACCCCAGAACAGATCGAAGTACATCGGGACCTTGGCCTTCTTCATAGCCTGGAGCAATGCCGCGCCGACTCCCCTCAGTGCCGTGAACGGGAGGATTATCGAAGATAATGTGAGGCACCACACCAGTTTCGGCAGCATCTCGTGCATGCTGCTCTCGTATGTCATTATGGACATCAGCGGTTCGGCGAACACGAAGATTATGACCGTTGCGATGATCGATACCGCGGCGGTCAGCTTGAAGCAGTACATGTATGCCGACCACATCTTCTCCGTATCACCCTGACCGTGTGCTGCGGAACCTACAGGTATGAGGCTGTTCTCGAATGCTTTTCCCGGCAGCATGAACAGCGAGATGAATCTCCAGGGATAGTTGTACATGATCACTGCCGCAGTCCCTCCCGCGACGACGAAGAATATCCTCTGGATGAAGGTCATTGCACTGGCGATCAGTTCGTTGACCGTCCTTGGCCCTCCGACCGCCAGCATCTCCTTCATCACCTGGATGTCCGGCCTCATGGTGGAACGGTCTATCCTCAATACCGTCCTCCCTCTGAAGTACCATGACAATCCTATTCCCAACGCGATCAATGATGCCAATCCGGTCGCGAGACCTGCTCCGAATATGCCCATGTCCAGACCGTAGATGAATATCGGGTCCAGTACCATGTTGAGCACGGCAGCTGTTATCTGGATTATGGTGGACTTCCTTGCGGCGCCTTCCCCTCTGAGGTTCCCTCCCAGGATCAGCAGGCATATCATGGGCATCGAAAGCAGGATGAGCGGGATCATGTAATCGCGGCATTCCTGTCTGATGCTCTGTACCCCGAGCACATCTATCGCCGGGTCCAGCAACAGGAACAGGATTATCGACACCAATACGGATGCTATGGCGCCGACAATCAGTGCGTTGGATGCGAGCCTTCCCGCCTCCTCATGCTCCCCGCGGCCCATGCGGAAGGCTATGGTCGTGGTGGATCCGACGGATATCCCCATACCGGCGCTCATCAGGAGTATGTAGAACGGGATGATAGTGGATATCGCAGAAGATGCCGCCGTCCCCAAACCGGAGATCCAGAACGTGTCCACGAACTGGTTGGCCTCTACTATGGCGAATGCTATCAGGAACGGGACGAACATGCTGTTAACGGCCTTCTTCGGCTCGCCCAGGAGGATCTCCAGATCCTGTTTGTCAGACCTCAGCAGCTGGACCGTTCCTAATCACCCTGTTAATTTCTATCGATATCCGATATATAAGGATAGCAAATCCCATCCATACCCTTTTTATCGTACTCGCTCATGTTGATAAGGCCATGGACATACCGGAGAATATCAAGAAGGCATTATCAGAACATCCCTGCTTCTGCGAGGATGCACACCATTCTTTCGCCAGGATGCATCTTCCGGTAGCGCCCAGATGTAACATCCAGTGCAACTACTGCAACAGGAAGTTCGACTGCAGCAACGAATCTAGGCCCGGTGTCACCAGCGTCGTCCTGGAACCCCAGCAGGCCCTGCAGAAGGTGAAGGCCGTGAAAGAGGCCATCCCCCAGCTATCGGTGATTGGGATAGCAGGACCCGGGGACCCTCTGGCGAACGAGGCCACATTCGAATCCCTGGAGCTCATCGGGAAGGAGATGCCCGGACTCACGTTATGCGTCTCGACCAACGGATTGGCACTCCCGGACTGCGCCCAGAGACTGTACGACCTCGGTGTGAGGTTCGTTACCGTCACCATGAACTGCATGGATCCCAAGATCGGTGCTAAGATCTACGATGCCGTCGTCTTCGACGGGAAGAAGTACTCCGGCGTGGAAGGGGCGGAGATCCTCAGGGACAGACAGATCGATGGTATCAAGAAATGTGTGGCTCTGGGGATGCTGGTAAAGATCAACATAGTCATGATCCCCGACATCAACGATTCCCATATCCCGGACCTCGTTGCCTACGTCCGCAGTCTGGGGATATACATGGTCAACATACTCCCGCTCATCCCTGTGGAAGGTACCAAATTCTCCGACCTCAGGGCACCTACACCTCTGGAGAGAAGGGACATGATGGACCGCTGCGGTCTGGACGGAAGGATGATGCGCCACTGCAGGCAATGCCGTGCGGATGCCATCGGTCTCCTGGGACAGGACAGGTCCGCCGAATTCGCGAACATAGAAGGCTGCGGTCTGAAGGACAGCAGGATAAACGTTACGTTCGAGACCGAACATGACGAATCCAAGGTAGCGGTCGCCACCAGCGACGGAAAGAACGTCAACAGCGGATTCGGCAACGCTTCCGAATTCAGGATCTATGCCACGGACGGGAACACCGTGAGGTTCCTTAAGACAGTGGCCGTCGACAGATCCGGCTCCGTTGCGGGCAAGGACCACAGGGATCATATCGAATCCATCATCAGACAGCTGGAGGACTGCGGCACCGTCATCGTCGAGGAGATTGGCCCGATGCCGTCCAAGATACTATCGGAACTTGGTGTCAGGGTAGTCATCACTCAAGGGGATGTCAACGAGGCTGTCAGAAAATCTAAGGAATGAATGCGTTAGAAAAGAAAACATTATAGGACGACTCCCTGTGTCCTGCCCCATGGATAAGAGGGTCGCAGCGATTCTGATTCTGAGTGCAGCCATGGCTGTATCGGGTATGCTGTCGATCTTCACCCGCAGACTGAGCAGCATCTGATTCACCGCTTTGGATATAGCGTTCATCAGATTGTTCGTTGCCGCTGCGGTGCTGTCCATAATCATCCTGTTAAAGTCCAGAGGTAGCCTGAGGGTCGAGAGGAGGGACATAAAGTACCTTATCATATTCGGGGTTTTCAAATTCCTGATGGACTACACGTTCAACGAGTCGCTCAACGATATCCCCGTCAATCTGGCTACACTGCTCCAGAACACCGCACCCTACTTCGTCATAATCATCTCGTACTTCGCATTCAGGAACAGGGCGTCCAGGATGGCACTGATCGCCATAATGATGGGTTCGTTCGGATGCGTACTGATATCCGGAAGATCCCTGTTGGGACTGGATACGGATGTCGTGGGGTTGATCTTCGCCCTGATCTCCGCCCTTAGTTTGAGCATGTATTACATCGGGAGCGACCTCAGCGACAGGAAAGGATACAGCCCGGGGACGTACCTGTTATATGTCCTGTTGGTGGCGATGATAGTTTCGATCCCGTTCACCGACATGGGATTCATTGCGTCGTGTATACACTGGATCCCGATGTCATCTGGAACTCACTGGTCCTCGGCGTCGTAATGACCTTGGTTCCGTTCTATATCATGGCATGGAGCGCCAAGTACCTTGATACGGCAACAGTATCGACCATCTGCGTCCTCGAGGTCGTCTTCGCTGCCATCGTAGGTTCGTTATACTTCGGAGAACCTCTCGACATACTGGATGCACTGGGTATCGCCATGATGGTCGCATCCATCGTCCTTATCAGCAGGAATTCGAGGAGCACGGCGAAGAATAAGTCCTGAACGGATACCGCCGATCACCTGGGACATCCACGGAAGCTCGCATGACTATACTTA
>JAFUHJ010000075.1 GCA_017468935.1 Candidatus Methanomethylophilaceae archaeon | reverse complement strand
GTCCAGCACAAGATCACCGGAATGGAGGGAAGGATGATGTGAGAGGCTGCGGCACATACTGCGGGAATGAAGATCCCCGAGGTCAACGACCTGCTCCTCAAGTTCGTCGACTGGTACGATCCCCAGTACACATCTGCCGACCTCGGAAAGACCTTCCAGGAATGCTACGACGTCAAGACCGTCAGGCCCACCAAGGAGTACCTCGAGGTCTACGACAAGGCTCTCGCCCGCATGGCGGACTGGGGATTCGAGATCACCCCCTACAACACCGGTGTGATGTACGGCGGATACGACGATCCCAAGAACTACAGATACTGAAGTAAGAACACCCAGGTGCCCTCTTGCTTACCGGGGCACCGGGTCAAACCCCTTAACTCAAATCTCTTCCTTCTTGCACTCGGGCCGCCTTCCGGCGGTCCTTAAATACCTAGTTGGATGGGTAATCCTTGAAAGACGATTGCCGCCGCTCCTATTTCTATACAAATCAAAAAGGATCCAAATTTTCGCAAACTGTAAATATACTAACAAGGTAATTTTACAAGCACCGATATGTTATAAATACTAGTAAATGTTGATTCAATCAACAAACTGTGACAGGCTCCAGGAATCTGTCACCGCCGTAAACTGTTTCCCCTTCTTGCAATAACCGACCGCTCTTGCCTTATGCGGTCGGTACTTCCCATATTCCGGCGTTAATCGATTTTAAGGTCACCTCAACGAAAGATTTTATTATAACCGAGTACGAGAATATCAGTTCCAGTTACATCCAAAGAGGAATAAACATGAGGTACGGAATTGCATTGGACCTCGGTACCAGCGGTTTCCG
Organism: Candidatus Methanomethylophilaceae archaeon; assembly: GCA_017468935.1. GTDB lineage: Archaea > Thermoplasmatota > Thermoplasmata > Methanomassiliicoccales > Methanomethylophilaceae > Methanoprimaticola. The sequence continues at coordinate 5,922 of JAFUHJ010000075.1, read as the reverse complement.
CTGTCAGGCCGTGGAGCTCGATTCGAAGAAGACCGTCGCAACCGCGGTCACGGAACGCCACCCCATCCCGGGAATGAATGTCATCGACCACGTGAACTACGCTATGGAAGTGGGAGAGGACCTCGCGAACGGACTGATGGTCACCGCCGTCAACAACCTGTTCAAGGAGATGGCGATCGATCTGTCCAAGGTCGAGATCATAGCGGTTTGCGGTAACCCGTTCCAGCTGTCCCTCTTCCAGAACATCGAGATCAGGGACCTCGCATACGCCGGAAAGAACAAGGTCAAGGCGCTCGGTATCGTGTCCCCCGACAGGAACGGAGCCGTCATCGATGCGAGTTCCATCGGACTCGTCGGAATGCCGAACGCGAAAGTGATCATACCCCCAGCGGTCACACACGAGATCGGTGCGGATGCCATCGCGATGATGATGATGACGGACATCCTGAAGGAGAAGGAGCCCTGTATCGTCGTCGATTACGGAACGAACGCCGAGATGGCATTGGTGGTCAACGGCAACATATTCACAGGATCCGCCGCTGCAGGTCCCGCACTCGAGGGACAGCAGATCGAGAGGGGAATGCTCGCTGCACCCGGTGCACTGAGTGAAGTAGCGATAACCGACAAAGGATGGAGATGCTATGTCCTCGATGACACCATGGCAGCTCAGGAAGGCGACCTCATCGACCCCCTGACCGGAAAGGTCATCGAAGAAGGACCCGTGCACGGCAAGGCCATCGGGATCACCGGAACGGGAGTCATCGCAGCCCTCGCCAACGGAATGAAGACGGGGATCATCGCTAACTCCACCATCAAGACCGAGGACGGATATCTGACGCTGCAGGACGGCATCAGGATAAGTTCCAAGGATGTGGAGGAAGCAGGAAAGGCCATCGGAGCCCTCAGATGCGGATTCCTCACACTGATGGATGCGGCAGGCCTTTGGGTGGATGACATCAAGAAGGCGTACATGTCCGGAGCATCCGGTCTGTATGTGGACCCGATCAAGGCATTGGAGGTCGGAATGGTCTCCCCCGGTGCGAAGGACATCGTGCAGTTCGGTAACACATCCATCGGAATGGCCAGGAAGATCATCTTCGGGGAGATCACCCTCGATGAACTCAGGGAATTCGCTAAGAAGCTCCTCGCCCAGCACGTCATGTTCGCCACATCGGAATTCTTCAAGAACCTGTACTCCGTGGAGTATTCACTCTGGTGCGGAGGTATGCCGTGGAGCGAGTACAACAACATGCTCGCCATGTACAACATCAAGCCCATCCCGGAGACGGTGGACCCCAGCGCGATACAGCACAAGAGGTACGCGAAGAGGGACCTGCCCGATACCGAGGAGTGCAAGGTGCACATCATCCAGGCCGGTACGACCACCACGGGTGCCCTCGACGGATGCATCGGATGCAAGAAGTGCGTGAAGGAGTGCCCCGAGAACGCTCTGTCCATCATTGAGAAGGACGGAAAGAACTGGGCACAGATCATGACGGACAGGTGCGGAGGTACCGCATGCAAGAGATGCGAGAGGATCTGTCCGAAGGCATGCCTGAAGACATTGGAACTCAGGCCCTTGGCATAAACCGATTCAATTTTCTTGGGATGGGCGGAAGCCCATCCCGTCCTTCCCGGACGGGGAAGGGTCGGAGCCTGCGTCGCTACGCTCCTTAGGCTCCTATTGACCGCTCGCTATGCTCGCGGATTGGATGCTGCGTCTTTAGAATTCATTAGGACCGGTTAATTAAGGCGTCTATACCGTTTGGAAATAAATGGCCTCTCTAACGAAAAGGGTCGATTTTGAACTACCAGAAAAACGAAAAGAATACGTTCCATTCTACTCTATAGAGTAGATGGTGGGAAGGAATCACGATCGATCGAATATTATCGAAGTTGACTGCTATAGAGCATGGAATCCGTTTTTCAATAATCTGTAACTATTTCGGTATAATTTCATAATATATACTTAAATAATCACACATATTACAATTTATTTAGGTATATTTTTATAATTATTACTTAAATAAGGAAAATATGCATAGATTTGACTACTCCGAGATACTGGGCGAAATCCCAGCCGACATCACCAAACTGATGATGGAAATAACGCGGATCCGTGCCCTTGAAGGAGTACGTCATGCAACTTACGAGAAAGATTATCAGGCCATGGAATCGATAGCGAAACTAGCCTCGGTGAAATACTCGAACGAGATCGAGGGCATAGTCACTTCGGACGAACGTATTGAGGAATTGGTTCTTCGCGGAGGTACTCCCAGGAATCATTCTGAGGAGGAGATTGCAGGTTACAAGGATGCTCTGAACCTCATCCATAATAACCCGGGCAAGATGAAATTCAACAGGGATACCGTCCTCGACCTTCATTCCCTTCTCAATACCAAGGGTTCGGACAGAAGGTCCTTCAAGGATAGGGACAACGCCATCATCAGCATTGACGGTTCCGGCAACAGGCATCTGGTGTTCGAGCCTGTTTCCGCCGAAGAGACCGAACAGCACATGGAACAGCTGTTCCTGGCCTATTCAGAACTATCCACACAGGGTTACGAACCACTACTGTACATACCCTGCATAATCCTGGATTACCTGTGCATCCACCCATTCATAGACGGGAACGGCAGGACATCAAGACTTCTGACGGTCCTCCTGCTCTACAATGAGGGCATCGACATCTGTAGGTATGTGTCGATGGATGAGCATATATCATCGACCAAGAACGGATACTATGATTCCCTGCAGCTGTCATCATACGGTTGGAAGGAGAACAGATGGTCGTACTTCCCATTCATCAGATATTTTCTCAGGACCTTGTTGGAGTGCTATATCGATCTGGACACAAGATTTTCACTCGTGGACGGTAAGGGGCTGAATAGGGTACAGAATGTAGAGATGATACTGGAGAGGAGCGCGGCACCGATATCGATCGGGCAGATCTCCAAGATATTGACCGGCGTGAGCGTCTACACTATACAGAAGGCTTTGAAGACCTTGCTGGATGATGGAAAGATAGAGAAGATAGGGAACACCAAGGGTGCTCGCTATAGATACAAGCGTCGATTCAGAAGATGAATAGAAATGCCCCTGTAGGGGCTGGAAATGTTTCAGTCGTCAGGGTCGTCCCTGTCGTGCCTTGAGATCCCGAGACGCGCAGCGATCTCCGCAAGCATATCCTTGACCTCTTAGACATCGCTCCTGACCATCGCAAGCTGAGTCTTCAGCGCAGCGATCTGCTCCTCGTTCCTGTTGACCTTCTCCTGGAATTCAACACTCACGCCGGAGGCCTTTGCTGAACGAGCTCCCTCGGATTTTAGGACCTTGATCTTGTTGATCGTGTTCTCCCTCTTGGAGCGCAGCCTGTTCGCTTCCTCGGTGAGCCTGAGCTTCTCCCCGACATCGTCATCCATGTCGGCCTTGACGATCCTCTGCTCCAGATTCGTGAGCTGTTCGGTCATGGCCTGCACCTCATCGTTGAGCTCATCGATGTCCTCGGAGTCGGATACCTCATATCCCTCGTATGCCTTGGCTGCGATCGCATTCCTGGCGTTGGTCTCGTCGATCACGAGCTTGCGGTAATCCCTTCCGACGGGTTCGAAAGATGCACCGATGGGATAGACGCTGGCGTTGAGGTTCCTGCTGGCCAGAGGAAGCTCGAGACCTGCTTCGATGTAGGAATCCTCGATCTCCTTCCTGCGGTCGTTATACTGCTGTATGGTGGCATCGATCTCCTCGATGCGCTTCTTATCTGCATCGGTAAGCTCGCCCTTGGCGAGTATCTCGCGTTTCTCTTTTTCGAGATGTTCGGCCTGCTTCCCGAAGAAGCGTATCTCCCTCTCGTACTTGGTCGATGTCATTGTCCTTACCTGGTGGAGGCATTGGCATGCATATATATATAGAAGTGTATGGGCAGTGATGTGTGCTGAGAGACCATAGGTAACACTAATTCTAAATTCGTGTTACCTATGATCAGACATACCGCTATAACCTTGGAACACATCCCATTCTCATGGAAGAACTCTGCTCCAGATACGCCGAGGACGATGAGGACCTCCAGGACAAGATCCGCTGTTTCCTTGAAGACCGTTCCATCGATGCTGTGACAGGCATACGCCGCATGGGAAGGGAGAACCTTGTGAGGTTCGTATCGGAGATGGGTTCGCCGGATTGCTCCATATTCCCGGACACTTCCGGAAGTATCGTGATATTCTATCATTGGCTCGACATGGATCAGCCTGCACAGGAGATTCTGAAGGAAGATCCGGACAAGGACATTCTCTACGGCCAGGACCTATGCCATCAGGTGCCTGCCGTAGTCAGATATAACGTGAAGAAGAGAGAATGAGTTTCTTAAGGGGTTTCGTCAGAAGCGGCTGAGGGGGGTCGCCGCTTATGCGATCACTCGATTGCACCAGCAGGGCACTCGTCGATGCATGCTCCGCACTCTGTGCAGACGCTTGCGTCGATGACAGCGATATCGCCGATGGTGATTGCTCCGGAGGGACATGCATCTGCGCATGCTCCGCATGCGACACAATCTGCTTCTTTGACTGTAGGCATTTCAATAACCTCTGGATTCATGTAGAAAACAGATTCTATTTAAAATCGATGCGTTGTGATAGTCGATTATCGAAGATTTTTTAATGAAACCTAACATTTTCAACTCGTCTTATTTAAAGCAGATCTTGAAATTTATGGTTATCCTAAACATTCGGATATCACACAAAATGTGAATGTTCGTAAGAATCATGAACCACGGAGTTTTGTCCACCTTTACTGCTTTTTATCGATTCTCTCAGAATCGGTCGTATGGAAGAGGATGGGTCCTTAAAGAGCCTTGGCACGGTAAGGAAGGCCGGAAAGAGGAACGACCGCAAGGGGCCTAGACCGATCGACAATCTCCCTCCGGAGGTTCAAAGGGTCCTTGACGACAGAAGAGTTGCCAAGGAAAAGGGAGAGAAGGCCACGGTGGAGATCCTCGAGGGGAAGCATATTCTGAGCACCCTGTTGTATATCAGCAGGTTGTCTCCTGTTCTCAAATCGGATATCTACAACGACATCTCCAGATGTTCAACGATGCCGGAGAAGCTGGAAGGGCTGCAGAGCGCTGGCCTGGTGGAGATACACCATACGGGCAGGACGGATTCCAACGTCATCATCATAACTGAGAAGGGCCGGAAGGTGGCGGATCTGATCAACGAGATGCTGGTCAGTATAGATGAGAATGATTAAGTTTCACGTTTCGTGAATAATTCAACATTTTGTGCGATTTTGTCCGTACCATGATTGCTGGAGATTGCATTTCGCACCGTCCCTTAATATTGTGTTCCGAATCGAGAGTGTCGACCAAGTCTTTCGATGTCCGAAGGAATTAGGGGCCGGAGGATGAGAAGAAAGGTCGGGCGGTGAAAGGCCCGTGGGATCTCACGATAGGGGTGAGGATCCTGCAAGTAAACGGAGATTTTTCGACATCACTCCAAGATTCATTGGAGCAACCCGGATCAGAGGTAAGGTCACCGCTGAAAAGGAATGATATACATGAACACAAAAGGAACCAAATTCTTGGCTGTCCTTGCCGTATTCGCGATGATGTTCGCAGGTTTCGCCACGGTCGTCGCATCGGAGAACTTCGATGCGGTCGATTCCGAGGACACAACGATCGAAACGAACATCTCCGAGTATACTAGCCAGGCGACAGTCATCATCCCGAAGGGATCTTTGGACAGTGACATCGAGATGCTCATCAAGGCACAGAGCACAATGCCCGTGTCGAGCAATTTCGAGTTCACGGGACACTCGTACAACAACAAGGTTAGTGGATACGGGTACAACAATGCTATCTACAACGGATACGCGGTCGTTTACCTGACCCTGAACCTTAAAGACTGGGTTGGATCTTCTACGGACAAG
>JAFUHJ010000074.1 GCA_017468935.1 Candidatus Methanomethylophilaceae archaeon | reverse complement strand
ATGCCCTTGATCTTGAATCCCAGGTCCTTTGCCCTGGCGTATGTGTCGATGACCTCTCTAAGGGGGATACCGAACTTGGCTCCCTTCGATCCGGTGATGACCTTGTCGCTGTGACCGGAACCAATTCCGGGCGTTATACGGAATGAGATCTCGTGCTGAGGGGATATCTTGGCGAGCCTCTCCATCTCGGAGACGGAATCGATGTTGATCATCACTCCAAGGTCCGCCACCTCCTTCAGCTCTTTGTCGCTGACATTGACACCGGTGTACATGATCCTGTCAGGAGTGAATCCTGCTTTGAGACATGTCTTGACTTCTCCGATGGAGACCGCATCTATGCCCGAGCCCTCCTGTTCGAGGATCCTCAGGACAGCGAGGCTGGTATTGGCCTTGCATGCGTAGTGGATCTTGGTGTCCATGTATCTGGAGAATGCATCGTGGATGTTCCTGTAGTTCTCCCTTATCCTTGCTTCATCGCAGACGTAGATTGGGGAACCGAATTCCTCCACGAGCTCCACGGCTGACTTGCCGGCGATCATCATGACGCCGTCCTTGCATTCGAAATCGCGCATCATCGCGTTCACCCTATGTACTTTGAATGGAGCACAGCAACGACGTCCATGACCATTCCCATGGGGACGACGAAGTTGAGGGATACCTCCGAAGCTCCCTCGGAGATCATCTCGACGTTGACTCCCGCTTCCTTCACGGCGGTGAAGATGTCACCGGTAACCCCGGCCTTCGACAGGAGGTCGTCACCGACACAGCATACGAGGGACATACCGTTCTTCACATCGATCCTCTCGATGACGTTGTCCTTCATGTCCTCCAGGTCTGTTATGATGGAGGCGACATCCGTGCTGCTGATGAGGACGGCCACTGTGGAGAGCGACGTGGATATGGCGTAGATGATAGCGTTATCCCTTGCCATCCTGCCGATGATCTCGGCCGTGTGCTCCGGTCTGTATGCTATCTCCGCCGAACTGATCGTGACGATCGCAAGATCGTTCTTCGTCGCGACGCTCTTGAGGAGTCCCTTGCCCTTCTTCCTCAGCGAGTGGATGAGCGTTCCGGGTTCCTCGGGCCTGAACGAGTTCCTGACCTTGAGCGGGATCCTCTTGATCCTCACGGGCTCGATGGTCCTGGGGTGCAGGACCTTGGCCCCGAAGTATGCCAATTCCGCAGCCTCTCCGAAGGTCATCTCCTCGATCTTGATAGCGTTCTTGATGATCCTGGGGTCGGCGGTCATGAAACCGTCGACATCCGTCCAGATCTCCAGCATATCGGCGTCGAGCGCATTTGCGACGACTGCCGCCGAATAATCGGAGCCTCCCCTTCCGAATGTGAGGGGCGCTCCGTCCTTGATACCGTAGAATCCCGTTATGACGGGAATGATCCCCTTGGACAGCAGGGGCCTGACCTTCATGGTCATCCCACTCGCGGTCATCTCCAGATCGGCAGATCCGGACAGGGGGAGTCCTGTCGCAGCTATTCCGGCCGTCTCCGCCGTGAGTGCAACGGACTCGTAGCCCATCTTCCTGAGGTAGTAGGAGAGCATGAGCGTGGAGAACCTCTCTCCCTGTGAGGTGATGAGGTCCTTGTAATAGGCGTCGTTGACATCCCCTTCGAGACACTCCCTGAAGAATGCCAGACGCTCGTTGAATTCGACTTTGAAATCGGCGAGGGTCTTCTCATCGAACATCTGTTCGGCCGCCATGAGGTGCTTGTCGGCGAACTGTTTGACAACCTCGTCGACATCCATGGTGGGACTGTCCACCACCTGCACGAGGAAATTCGTGATCCCGGACATCGCCGAAGCGACGATCACCTTGTCTCCCTGGGTGTTGATGATGATGTTCGCAACCCTCTGGATGGCCTCAGCGGAACCTACGCTGGTCCCTCCGAACTTCATAACCGTTATCATATCCCGAGCACCTCGTTCATGTCATGGATCTTCCCGTCCTTCCTGCCTGCGAGCCATCTGATGGATTCGATGCAGCCTTCGGCGAAGACCTCGCGGGAGATCGCTTTGTGAGTGAGCTCGATCCTCTCGTTGTTCCTGGCGAAGATCACGGTGTGGTCTCCTATTATATCACCGGCGCGGATGGAATGCACGCATATTTCTTTTTTACGCGGGCCCGTGACTCCCTCCCTGCCGTATACGATATCGTCGATTCCGGATGCCTGGCTCAGTCTTCTGACCGCTTCCATGGCCGTACCGGAGGGGGCATCCTTCTTCTGGTTATGATGCGCCTCTATGACCTCGATGTCGTATTCGGGCAGATACTTGGCCATCATCTCGCACATCTTCCAGAAGACGTTGACGCCGATGGCGAAGTTCGAGGAGATCAGACCTGATGTGCCACATGATTCTATGTTGCTTCTCATCCTCTCGATGACCTTCGGGTCCACCGCCGTCGTCCCCAGTACGATGTTCGCACCGCTCTTGGGGATGTCCGCAACGACCTTGGATGCTGCGGCTGGAGAGGTTAGGTCGACGTAGACGTCGCAGCCCTCCAGCAGCTTACCCAGATCGTCGGGTGACGAACCGATGATGCCGGGATAGATCTCCTTCCCGACATGGGGCCCGTTGGGTGATACGGTACCTCCGATCAGCTTCATGTCCTCGGATGCCAGAATCTTCTGGCATACGAATGTGCCCAGTTTACCTGTCGCGCCTCCGACCACTACTGTGATCAATCCACCACCTCAGAGTCCCAATGAGTCCAATACGGGGTTGAGGATTGTCTTTCCCCTATCGCTGAGTTCGGTCAATGGCAGGCGGGGTACACCGTCGCCGAATCCCATCCTTCCCATGGCGTACTTGACGGGTATGGGGTTGGATTCGCAGAACAGTGCCGAGAACAACGGGAGCAGCCTCTCGTGGATCTCCCTTGCCGTGCTTATATCGCCGTTCCTTGCGCTGCGCACCATGTTGGACAGGAGTCCGGGGCAGCAGTTGGATGCGACCGATATGACTCCGTCGGCACCGAGGCACAGAAGACCCAGTGTCAGTCCGTCGTCCCCGCTGAGGACCTCGAAGTCCGAGGGCTTGTTGGCGAGGATGTCCATGATCTGCGAGAAGTTACCGCTCGCTTCCTTGACACCTGCTATTCCGGGGAGTTCCGCGAGTCTGAGGATGGTCTCCACATTGACGTTGGTGCTGGTCCTTCCCGGTACGTTGTATACGATAACAGGGATGTCTATGGCCTCCTGGATGGCCTTGTAATGCTGATAGAGCCCTTCCTGTGTGGGCTTGATGTAATAGGGTGAGATCGACAGGATACCGTCGACCCCGAGGTCCTCGGCACTCTTGCTGAGCATGACCGCTTCGGATGTGCTGTTACTTCCGGCACCGGCGAGGATCTTGGCTCTCTTCGCCTCGTCCCTTACGATCTCTACGACGTGTATGTGCTCCTCGTGAGAAAGCGTGGCCGATTCTCCGGTGGAACCGCAGGGGATGAGCACATCCACCCCGTTCTCCTCCTGGAAGTTGACCAGTCTCCTCAATGCTTCTTCGTCTATCTGCCTGTCCTTACCGAACGGAGTGATAAGTGCCGTTCCTGTTCCTGCGAACATCTTCATGCCTCCCCGAAGTGTTCCTTGAGTATGATGCGGGTACGCGTACTCAGGATGTTGTCGTAGCGTCTGATGCGCTCGATTATCTCGTTCAGATACTGTGATGATTCCACATCGACGATCGCGATGATGTCCTGGTCACCGGTGACCTCGAATACCTCGGTCACACCGTCGTAGCTGGCCAGTTCCTTTGCGATGCCTTGGGTGTCGGTGTTCACGTCGATCCTGATCTCCACAAGGGCCTTCACGTTCCTGGAGCTGGTCTTGATGGTGAATCCGCGGATGATGCCTTCGTCGGTCATCCTGTGGACCCTGCTGCGTATTGTTCCTTCGGAGACCCCGAGCTGGTTCGCTATCTCCACGAACGGGCATCTGGAGTCCTTCTTCATGATCTCGATGATCTTCTTGTCCAGGTTGTCGATCATATTCATCACTGTGGGCTGGGTTAAATGGTCATTGTATAAAAATGATGACTGCTTTCCGTAGGAGATACTGTGGTTTTCGTATCAATGATTATGTAAAAAGTAGAAAAAAGTTTGAGAAATTGCGGAAAACCGCAATTATCTCATGAGTTTGAGATCTTTTCGGTATGGTCCGAGAGGATGTCGATCTGGACCCTGTCGTAGGGGATCTCGATGTCGTTCTCGGCGAATGCCTCATAGATGAGTCCTCTGAGCTTTCCCGCTGCCTCGCCCGTATCGTCGAAGGTCGGTGTGTAGACGGACAACCTCAGCTCGATTCCGGATGATAGGAAGTTGGTGATCCTGGTCTCGATGTTATGGTTGGCATCCTGTACGACGAGGTCGCACTTCTTCGCTGCCTCGATCATGACCTCCTGTGCCTTTTTCAGATCCGTTCCGTAGGCCACGGAGAAGTAGACGTACTGTCTGCAGATGACATCGCCCTTGGTCATGTTGCTGATGGTGGCGGATGTGACGACATTGTTGGGCATCGTGATGATCTCATCCCCTGCCCAGTTCTTGAATTCGGTGTACATCAGCCTGACCTTCCTCACTACGTACACCTTGTCGTTGATCTTCAGGAAGTCGCCTGTCTTGAACGGTCTGTTCACGAGTATGAGTATTCCGCTGAAGAACTGCGACAGGACGTTCTGTGCACCGAGCGTGATACCCAATGATATCACTCCTGCACTGACCAGTATCCCCTGGAGGTCCACCCCGAACCCGGCCAACACCGCGGAGGTCCCTGCTACCCAGAAGAATATCATGCCTATCATCCTGAACAGCGGGATGAGGGAGGTGTCGATGTTGGAATCGGCATGGACCCTCTCTATCTTGCGGAACACGGATTTCACGATCTGCATGTAGATCTTCCAGAGGATTATGCTCACCAGTATCACCGACATGATGTACGTGACGAAGGATGCCTGGGAGATCAGTGTCGAACCAGCATCCATGATGAGCAGACCGGTGTTGAGGGTCAGGACCATGGTGAGAATGACTATCGGCCATTTCGTGGCCCTCTCGAAGTTCTTGGCCTCGTTCTCCGAGGTGTTCCTTCCGATGACCTTCGCGATCCTCTTGAGGATGAGCGAACCTACGACCCATGCGATGAATCCGTAGACGAGGATGCTGACGATCGCAGGGACGATCGGAGAATTGAACGGTGACGGGAGTGTGTTGGGGATCAACCCGAAGAACTTGTTGTACATCCCGCTCGCATCGTATATGGAGGTGACCTTGATATCGAAGTAGACGTGTGTCTCCGAAATCTGCTCCGGATCGGACGCATCCACTACGTACACTGTGATATCAACCGAGACGGAGTCGTACGCGTCCGAGTTCTGGTCGACCTTGATCGTCAGGTCTCCTTTGGCCACGGAGGGTTCGGATGAGCCTTCGGGACCTATCAGGGTGGCCTCGGGGATGTCGGTTATCTTCACTTCCTTGTTATCGGTGGACGAATCGAACGATATGTCCAGATACTTCTCGGATGCGTTGATGACGCAGAGCTTCCACGTCCTGCTCTCCCCGTTGCCCATCGTGACCTCGATGTGCTTGCTGGGAGCCTGTGTACCCGGTATCGTGATGTAATAATCATCCGAATCCAGGGCATCGGTTTCCTGGATGAGGACAGGTGACACCATACCGAGGATAAGGGCTGTAAGGATGACAGCCGCGATCAATCTTCTTTCCATGGTACGGGATAGGCAATCTGTTAAAAATAAGATATGAAAATGATGTCGTGATGCCCGTAGAATCGATCATCCTCATAGCGGTCGCCGCCGTACTGATATCCGCTTCCGTATCGGATGTGCGCACCAGGGAGATATCCGATGTGCACTGGATGGTGATCGGTACCATGGGGATTGTGATGGCATTGTTCTCTGAAAATATCCTGGGCGGGATACTTTGCGCCGGGGGATACCTGATGTTCATGCTCTTCATGTTCAGCGAGAGGGTCCAGGGCAGGATATCCGCGATAGTCGTCACCCTTGGATTGTTACTGCTGATCGCTTCATCCCTGGTATCGTCGAGTCCTTATCCGATCGTGACCGCAGTGATGACGATGCTGTTCCTGGGCATGTTCATGTTGGGTACGATGAAGGGTGGCGCGGATGTGAAGGCCCTGGTTACATTATCCTTCGTGTTCCCGGCATATCCGGAGATATCGTATGTCCTGTGGGATCCGGTCTATCCGACGAGTTTGGTGTTCAACCCCGTGTTCTCATCATTCTTCATTGCCGTGATACTCTCGACGGTCTATGCCGTGATCGTGAATCTCCGCAGATCCGGAGGAACAAGGATATCGTGGTATGTGACGACCAAGGAGGATGCGGAATCCTCTTTCGTATGGACTTTGGAAGATGTGGATGATGATCATGTGAGGGTCGCATTGATGATACCGTTCCTGGTGCCCCTGACGACAGGTTTCCTGATAACGATGGTGTTGGGTTCCCCGCTGTTCGCCATCATCTGACCATGTGCAGGTGGCGGCCGCATTTGGCACACCTGTCCCCGTCCAATCCCGAAGGGTTGGCGGAATAGCCTAGGCGCCTGACGGCGATCTCTCCGCATTCCGGACAGATGGTATCGTCGACATCGTCCACAAGGGTGTTGCCCACGTAGACGTAGTTCAGCCCCGTCTCCATGCCGATCTCCCTGCAGCGAAGCAGTTCCTCCACGGGAGTCAGCGGAGTGTCCCTCATCTGATAATCGGGCTGAAATCTGCTGAAATGCACGGGGACATCCTCGGATATCTCCTTCACCCAGCCGCAGAACCTCCTGATCTCGTCCTCGGAGTCGTTCACACCCGGGATGACAAGATAATTGAGTTCCATGTGGACTCCCCTGTCGAACACGTTGCGGGCGGTGGCGAGTATCTCGCTCAGCTCCGCTTCGCACAGTCTCTTATGGGTCGTTCTGTCGAAGGCCTTGATGTCGATACAGAACGCATCCACCACTTCGCACAGTTCCCTCAGGGGGCCGTCGTTGACCAGTCCGTTGGTCATGAGCACTATGTGCACATCGGGGGCGATGCGTGCGAAGTCCATGATGTACTCGAACCAGACCATGGGCTCGTTGTACGTGAAACATACGATTCCCATGTCCTCCTCCCTGCACATCTCCAGGAGTTCCTCGGGGCTCTTGTAGGTAGCACGCTTCTTCCCGATGGTGAGCTTGGCGAAGGAGTAGTTCCTGCAATATTGGCAGTTCATGTTGCATCCGACGCTTCCGACGGAAAGGCATTTGGAATGGGGCCTGTAATGGTATAGGTTCATCCTCTCGATGGGATCGACACTCAGCGATGAGATCTTGCCGTAGGAATTGGATACGAGGATATCCTCATCGGCCCTGCGGGTACCGCAGTAACCGAACTCCCCGGGTCTGATGAAGCACTTCTGCTGGCACAGCTCGCAGACGAACGCTCCTTCCGTGCGGCGGTAGTATCTTGCCTCGACCCTGTCAATATTCGCCATAATCGATTGTGCTCCTCTTTCCGTCCTTGATCAGTTCGGCCTTTCCGCTGTCGTTCACCATTCCGATTATGAAGAATTCTATCTCGGAGTCGTACAGCTTCTTCAGGCGGTTGGGGTCGGCTGTGAACATGAGTTCGTATTCCCCTCCCCATCCGATCAGCAGTTTCTCCAAGGAGATCCCGGTCTTCTCGGATATCTCGTCGACGAAGGTCTCATGCTGAAGGAAGCTGAATTCAACGTCTATGCCTACGTTGGATGCCTTGCATATCGTGTTAAGTGCAGTTCCAAGACCGTCGGACAGATCTATACAGGACGATACTATCCCCGATTCGGCAAGGGCAACTCCCTCCGCCACTCTGGGTACGGGCATGAACAGTGTCTCCGTGGCCTCAGGATAATCCAACCCGTTCTCGATCGCAGCATATCCCGCAGCGGGCCCTCCGAGAGGTCCCGTGACGGCGACGATATCGCCGGGTCTGGCACCGGAGCGGAGCATCGGGGCCCTGCCGTCCATGGAACCTATCGCCGTACCTGCGACGATCCCGGGGCCTGTCTTCGTGTCCCCTCCGACTATGCCGGTACCGCAGAATTCCGCACATTGGTCTATCCCGCTCATAATGTCGTAGGCGTTCTGGGAATCTAAGGTGGGAGGTAGTGCCAACGCGGCTGTGAAACCCATCGGTCTCGCACCCATTGCGGCGAGGTCGCTGAAGTTGACTGCGGCCGCATACCATCCGAACTGTTCGAACGACATCCCTATCGGGAAGTGCCTGTCGAAGGTCACGATGTCCGTGGTCACCACCACATCCTTGCCTATGACTGCGGCATCGTCCCCCGGTCCCACGCGGCCTTCCGGCCTTATGAACGTTCTGAAATCATCGATGAGCTGACGCTCCCCTAGGTCGCCTATCTGTACCATTATGGATGCACATGGGGCTGAGCGTAGAATAATCTGTCGAAACCCGTTTTCCCGCTCGAACCTGACGACCCATAATGTCCAAATCCCAATTTTCCATTGCTCTTCGTGAGACTGAGGGAACCTCTTTTTTATTAATAGGGACATGGATAGAGAGGGCTGGTCCGAATGATAATCGATGTGAAATACGGTAAGGACGGAGTGCAGAAGGTTGACATACCCGACGAGAACTATGTCGGCACATTCTACCCCAAGGATGTCGAATGCGGAGATCCCGACAAGGTGATCGGGGATTCTATAGACAATCCCATTGGATACGATTCCCTGGATGCCTTCCTGGACGGAGGCAAGGATATCGTCTTCATCGTGAACGATGGAACACGTCCCACGCCCACGGCTAAAGTGCTCGATGCACTATCCAAGAGGATGGACCTGACAAAGGCCAGATACCTCGTGGCCACCGGTACCCACAGGGACATGACCGAAGAGGAGTACAACTTCGTGTTCGGAAAGCACTATAAGGACCTGAAGGACCGTATCATCTGTCACAACGCGAAGACTTCCGAGTGCGTATTCCTCGGAACTTCCAAGAACGGCACCCCCATGGAGGTCAACAAGATCGCAGTGGAATCGGATCGTCTGGTCATCATCACATCGGTGGAACCCCACTACTTCGCAGGATACACCGGAGGAAGGAAGTCGTTCCTTCCCGGGGTAGCGTCGTTCAAGACCGTCGAGACCAACCACAAGCTCGCCATGAACAAGGAGGCCCAGGCACTGGTCCTGGAGGGCAACCCGGTCCACGAGGACATGATGGATGCCCTCGAGGTGGTGAAGGACAAGAAGATCTTCGCCATCGAGACCGTTCTGGACAGGCACCAGAACATCTACAAGGCGATCTCCGGAGAGTTGCATGCATCGTTCCATGAGGCCGTGAAGTATGCGAACGAGGTGTTCTCCGTACCGATCCCGGAGAAGGGGGACATCGTGCTGACGGTCGCCCCATACCCAATGGATGTGGACCTCTACCAGTCGCAGAAGGCGCTGGACAACGGTAAGTGGGCACTGAAGGAGGGCGGAAAGATCATCATGGTCTCCAAGTGCAGGGAAGGAATAGGACATCCCACGTTCCTGCAGCAGCTCTCTACATCGAACGATCCGAACAAGGTCCTGGAGAACCTCAGGGCCGAATACAAACTCGGATACCACAAGGCGGCCAAGATGGCCGAGATCGCCACATGGGCATCCATCTGGGCGGTCACCGACCTTGATCCCGAGATACTTTCAAAAGCGAATATCAGACCCTTCCCGTCGGTGGCGGATGCCATGAACGAGGCCCTCAGGGAGAACCCCAAGGCCCGTGTCGTGGTCCTCATGGACGGAAGTGTCACCATCCCGAGGGTGGAGTGAATGAGTTTCGAAGTCAACAACCTGGAAGAGGTAAGGAAGGCGGTCAACGTCTGTACCATGTGCGGTTTCTGTAAGAGCGTGTGCCCTTCGTTCAAGGCGATCAATTGGGATTCTGCCCTGTCGAGAGGACGTATCACACTGACGTACGGTCTGTTGAACGGCGACCTTGAGGTGAGCGATTCCCTGGTGGAGAACATGTACACGTGTACCACTTGCGCCGACTGCGTCAGGAGATGCCCTTCCAAGGTGAAGATCGTGGACATCATCGAGCTCTGCCGTGCGGACATCGTGAAGAACGGCGGAATACTGCCGAAGCACAAGGCGATGGTCGACAACATCCTGGAATGCGGGAACCCCTTCGGAGAGAAAGTTTCCAGAGAGGAAGCATTGGGAAGGAAGCCCCACAAGGCCAAGATCGGTTACTACGTGGGATGCACTGCCACATACAGGTCCAAGAAGACTGCACAGGCGACCCTGTCCATCCTGGACAAGCTCGGCGATGATTTCACCACCATCGACGAGGTCTGCTGCGGTTCCGTCGCACAGAGGGTCGGATGGCCCCAAGAGGATATCACGCCCCTGTTCCAGAAGAACGTGGATGCCATCAAGGCGCTGGGCGTGGAGACCTTAGTCCTCGCATGCGCCGGATGCTACAGGATGTTCAAGATCGAGTACCCCAAGTACGTCGATGTACCGTTCGAGGTGCTGCACATCACCGAGTACCTTGCGAGGAAGGACCTCAAGCTGAAGCCGATGGAAGGTGTCGTTGCGACATACCACGATCCCTGCCACCTGGGAAGGCACTGCGAGGTCTACGAGCCTCCAAGGGAGGTCATAAAGAAGATCCCCGGACTGGAGTTCAAGGAGATGAAGTACAACAGGGCGACCAGCCACTGCTGCGGAGGCGGCGGAGGTGTAAGGTCCGCGTACCCGAAGGTCTCCATGGACATCGCCAACACCAGACTGGACGAGGCGGACTTCGCCGATCTGATAATCACCACCTGTCCCTTCTGCGTCAACAACCTGCAGGCCGCCGTGGGCGACCGCAAGGTTCAGGTCAGGGACCTCGTCGAGATTATCGACGAACAGCTGGCATGAATTTTCCCAAAGGGAGGGGTCAACCCCCTCTCGTCATGGGTATCCTCAACGTTACCCCCGATTCCTTTTCCGACGGGGGAAGATGGAACGATACCGAACGTGCCGTGAGGCATGCAATAGAGATGATCGACCTGGGGGCCGGCATCATAGACGTCGGTGCCGAATCGACACGCCCCGGCAGCGAACCCGTCACCGCATCCGATGAGTGGTCCAGATTGGAGCCAGTTCTGAAGGAACTGGTGAAGCTCGACGTTCCGATATCGATAGATACGATGAAGACAGAGGTGGCCGAGAAGGCACTGTCCCTGGGTGCAGATATCATAAACGATGTCAACGGCCTTCAGGATGAGGGGATGATCGATGTCTGTGCCGATCACGGCGCAGCCGTGGTGATATGCCATTCCTACGGTGTCCCCGGGGCACATTCGGAAGTGATGTCAGGGGATTACAAAGGGAAGATCTCATCCTTCCTGTCAGAGCAGGGCCGCAAGGCGGCGGATGCCGGCATAGAGGACATCATACTCGATCCCGGGGTTGGATTCGGGAAGACCATGGAGCAGAATCTGGGAATCATAAAGGACTGTTCCTTCCTTGGAGAGGATCGTCCGATACTGATAGGGCTGTCCAGGAAGAGGGTCGTCGTCAGTACTTATCCGGATATGGATGTCGACGAGGCTTCAGCGATGCTCTCCAAGATGGCAGTTGATTCCGGTGCGAACATAATCCGCACCCATGATGTGGGAAGGACCGTCAGCGCGTTAAGGCCCTTATGATGAACAGCAGCAGGATCGTTCCAGCGGCGACCCCGTAGAAGATGTAATCCCTTTTCTTGTCGGCAGCCACCCTTTCCTTCTCTTTCTGTCTGCATTCCTCATCGCAGTATTCCTCACCGAAAGGTATGGGGTCTCCGCAGTAGATGCAGTGCGAGTGTTCGGGCAGTCTTATGCTGGTCATCGTCACCCCCATGTTCTATAGACCTTAAAAAATCGACCGAGGTTTATATTCCCATTCCAGGATGACATCCCGGCGATACTATGGTCAGATTCACAGTAAGGGACGGAAGTAACGGTTCATCCATAAGGATGGAGATGGAAGGATGCGACATGCTCGATGGCGTGAGGGAAGCGGCAGAGGAGTATTGGGGCAGAGGAAGGGTGATGCTGGTAAGGGATTACAAGCTGCTCGATCCGGAATCGAACGTGGATGATTCGATAGACGAGGATGATGTGATAGATGTCATACCCTACATCCCTGCGAAGGACAGGAAACGATTGCGAAGGTTTGATTATCATTGAGCATATCCCTTCATCATGGTCGGAAGGCTTGGTACCCGTGCGGACATCCTGATATCGGAATCGGTGCTTGGGAAGATACTAGAGACCGTCGATTCCATGCTCATAGAGACCGATAGGGTAGGGATACTCCTCGGAGGGGAGATCCTGGAAGACGACAATGGGTGTTACTATTTTGTAAAAAGTGTTACTGATAACGGCCCCATAGGTATCTGCGTGGCATCCTCGGAAGGCGGGACGGAGCCTACCGATGAGGAACTGGCCCTTTTCAAGGATCACATGAAAGATGGGGTTATGATGAAGGCGGATGTCTATGCGCATCAGTTCTCGTTCTACAAGATCCGCGACACGGTGGAGGATGCGACCGTCCTCTTCCAGGAATGATCATACCCAGATCGCGTGCCTGTTGCGCATATCCTTTTCGGAGATGCCTTCCTTCTCCATGATGTCGCGAACGACACACTCGAAGAACAAATGTGCTGAATCCTCGAAGACCGTTCCGAGAGGAGCTACCCTTCTCGTCTCCTCGTTTTCTTCGATGTCGAAAACTATCGTGACATCGGAGTTCTTTGCCAGGTTGCAATCGTTCGTACCTGTGATGGAGATGACCTTGGAACCGACTATGTCCCTTGCGATCTGTGCGGTCTGAACCACAGACGAGGTCCTACCGGTGTTGGATATCAGAAGGGTGAGGTCGTCCTTGGTGATGATCGGCGTGGTCATCTCTCCGACGAAGTGCACATCGAATCCAAGCTGCACAAGACGCACCGCGAAGAGCTGTCCTATGAGTCCCGATCTCCCGGAACCGTAGATGAAGGTCCTCCTGCTGGATATGATGGAATCTATCAGTTCGTCCTTCAACCCGTCATCGACGGCGGCAATTGCCTTCTCGCAATAAGAGAGGAGTTCCGAAGGTGCTCTCATCTTTACTCACTGGCGGCGGCTGCCATCTCGGCCTTCTTCCTCTCCTTCATGTCCCTGGCGACCTTCTTCGCAAGGACCCTTTCGAGGATGATCTTCATGTACATCGCATCATGCTCCAGGAGCGGCGATGTGGATATGACCGTGGCCGAAGGCTTCATCTCTATGAGCGCTTCAGCGAGGGGTTCGAACCTGAGGTCCCCTTTCTTGATGGGGGTGAGCCTCCTCTCGTTGCCCTCCCAGTACTCCACGCCGGCGAACGCAGAATAGATGTTGCCTCCGCTGTATCCCTCCACCTGTTCGAGGACGTTGAGGAAATCGTCGACCTCGAGGAGCGATCCGTTGGTACGGGAGTGCAGGTGCGAAAAGTTCACGACTGGTATGATGCCGTCGACCTGGTCGCAGAGGTCCAGGACCTGATCCAGGGATCCGAAGACGTCCTCCTGTCCGGTGACCTCCACACCGAGCCTCGGCGTGAGTCCGTTGCCTACCCACCAGTCCATGATGTCGGCGACGTTGTTCAGGATGTTGTTGTCCACTTCCTCCCTGTCCATCTTGCCGTCATAGATGCCGAGGCTGGTGACCACTACGTCCCCACCCAGGGCGTTCAGGATGAGTCCGGCATGCCTGATGCTCTCGAGGCAGTTCTCTGTGAGGTCGTTGTTGGAACCGAGGTCCATGTAGAACGGTGTGTGTATGGACATGCTGACGTCGAGTCTCTTGGCCATCTCGTTGGTCCAGAAGAGGTCCCCGTACGTGTCGGAGATCCCTGACGGCATGTAGATAAGATCGTCGTCCTCCTCGATAGGTTCGTCGGGGTCGACGATGAGCTCCCCGTCCCTGACGATCTCGAGCACGAAGCCCTCCTCGATATCCTTGAGGGTCAGTCCGATCTCCTCGTCGTCGGGAGGTCTGGCGTATGCGCTTGACCTGACCATCTGGATCTCCATGGCGCTCAGACTCAGGTTGTGGACATCCTCGATGCCGTTCTGGAGAGTGCGACCTTTACAAGAGAGCGGGATTCCTGCCGGACCGAATCTTATCATGAAATCACTGAGCCCCTCTATCGTACACGCATTATTAAAGGGAACGGTGGGATGTTAGATTCGAGTAAATCGTATCTATTCGTATTTTTTCGTATTTATTCGTATCAGACGATTCTTTTGTAGACGGTCGAACGTCCTTTTCCCATCTCTTCCACCATGGACATGGACTTCAGATCCTTCAATATCTCCAGCATCCTCATCCTGGGGATACCTAACGCTTCTTCCAGTTGGGATCTGCTCTTCGGACCATCATCCATCGCCAACAGTGTGCGGAGCATATCGTCGGATAATCTGACATCCGTCGTCTTGGGAAGCGTTATCTTGAAGACGTTCGTGCTGACCTCCACCTTGGGCCTGAACGGCTGATCGGAATACAATCCCATGATCTTCGGCAGGCCCGTACCGTATGTTTCCATAAGACCCAGACGAACGAATACGGAGGCAAGCTTCTCGTTTCTTCTCGATGACATCCCCAGTAAGAGGTCATCCAGGGAAAGGCCTCTGTTGAGACCGCCCATCGAGGATACTGAAAGGCGGTCCGAGTACATCTCGATCAGGATATCGCCGTTCAGTGCATAGTCCCTGTGGACCAGGGCGTTGATCAAGGCTTCGCGCACCGCGGCCTCCGGATAATCGCGGGAATCTCTGCGGTATACTCCTTCTATCCTTGCTCTTCTGGAATTATGTTTGTCGATGAATTCGTACGCTTTCTCAAGCTGATGGAGCAGGGATCCGCTGTATTCGTCACGATCCTGGAACGATGTCTTGTCATTACCGTTGAAGACGGAAGCCTTTATTCCTTGCGGGAACTGATCGGACAGCATGTAAGCGAGATTCGTATAGACTCCCTTATCCAGCATTCCTATGGAGACCATGTTCTCATCCTTCAGTGGAAGGTTGTTCGACTCGAATATGCGACGGGTCTCATCAAATGTAAGGTCCTGTTCTCTGGCCGGTAGGGATTCGCACGGGGTGCCTGGAGATTCCCTGATCATCTTTAGTATCAGCGGTTCTGATGCAGGGATGTTGACAGGTCCATTACGCAGGAATACGCCGCCCTCCCTGAGCCCTTTCTCCTTCCAGTAATAGGGTTTGTTGGATCCTTCGGAGATCGTGACCCTAATCACATCCTTGCCGTACATGTCCACCGTTTCGAGGGAGAAGCTGCCGTTGATTGACGGACGGACGTTGTCCAGAAGACTGGATATGATTCTGTTGGATTCCACATCCTGATTGTCCACACCGATTATTTCGCCATCATCCTTGATGCCGACATAGATCGTTCCTCCTGACTCGTTGGAGAAGGCCACTGCGGCCTTCACGATCTTGTTAGTGAACGACTCTTTGAATTCGGTGTGAGCGTCCTCTTTCATCTCCGTTTTCATGTAGTATATTATATTGATAATCGTATTTAATCGTATTTTTACGTATTTATTCGTATCATACGATTACAGTTTTGCAAAGAATTGTGATAATTGTGAATCGGAATTGCTTTTTGATATGAGGTGGTCAGCGATACAAAGAAGAGTAGCGGGGATTTCTCCCCGCTTTTGAGAGGTTTATCAGTTCATCCTGTTCTTCGCGATGGGCATGATTCCGCCGATCAGAGTGATTATGGCTCCGATCAGTGAGATCCAGAATCCGTACTGGATGTAGTCGGACATGCGGATGGTCCCACCGAAGATATCCCAGCTCTGGGTCACGAACAGTATGGAGATCACGATGACTGCGATAGAGAGGATCGTGACGATGATTCCGAGGGCATTGTTGGCCTTCTTGTATCCATCCACGTTCGCGAACGTGGGGATGATCATCATCAATACTGCCAGGATTCCGGCGATCAGATCGAGGAGCGGAAGGAAGGTGTATTTGATGTTCTCTGCATCCTTCAGTCCGTCGAAGATGTCCCAGCCGGTGGCCGTTCCCAGACTGACCCCTACGACTTTGAGGTCAACCCATGTCAGGAAGACACCGACGATCATCATTGCGCCGCCGATGATTCCAATGATTGCAAGCAAGTTTATGCTTTTTCCCATTTTATTCACATCCCATTTGTGAAATCGTTCGATAATGGTTACGTACCGTACCGGATCACTCATCCTTCGGTTTGATGGTGATGGTCAGTCTGTTCTTCACAAGGGGCATGAAACCTCCGACGATTATCAGGACCATACCGATCAATGTCATCCAGAATCCCATCTTCAGATGGTTGCCTATGTGAATCGTGAACCAGAGTATGTCTATGTCCTTGACGATGAATAATGCCGAGATGACCATCATCACAATCGCAACGACAACCGTAATAAGGCCAAGTATATTGTTGGTCTTCTTGAAGCGGTCTCCGTTGCAGAATGTCGGCATGATCATCAGCATCATAACGGCGATACCGAAGATCAGGTCTGCGAGAGGAAGGAATGTGTACTTGGTATCGATTATATCTGTCCATTCTGTGTATAGTTCCCAGCCTGTGATGGTGTACTCCAACAGATCGGTTGCAAGCCAGGTCATGAAGACCCCGCCTATCACTGCGAGGGCACCCACAAGGCTGATGATGCCCAGAAGGTTCAGATTTTTGGTATCCATTATCTCACTGGATAGGTGAATGCGTTACCGATTTATTAAAGGTGGATGGAGGCTGGGGTCTGGACTATGTGTCGTATTTCAGTCCATATCGTGGGCCACGTCGTTCTCAGTTCGGGAAATTTGGAGTTTACTCCATTTTTCCGCGCGTAATTTTGGAGAATTCTCCATTTTTCCCAATTTATTTATAATGAACAAACCATAATGGAACCATATGATCGAGAGGAAGGTCTACGCCAAACTGCTGAGGTGGAAGGACGATCCGTTCCACAAACCGCTGTTGATAAAAGGACAGCGTCAGGTGGGCAAGAGCTTCATAATCGAGCATTTCGCATCCAATGAATATCAGGACTACATCCTTCTGAACTTCCACGACGATCCGGATGCCTGCAAGCTGTTCTCGGGGAAACTGGACGTCGACCATCTCATAGGTTCCATCGAGGCATACACCGACAAGAAGGTGGACGGCAGGAACACTCTGATAGTTTTTGACGAGGTCCAGGAATGCCCCCGCGCAAGGAGTTCGTTCAAATCATTCGCCAAGCAAGGCGGATACGACATCATAGCGACCGGGTCACTGCTAGGTGTCACCCATCGCAGGAATGGTAAAGGGGAACAGGATGACGCGCTGCCCCCGGTAGGGTTCGAACAGCAGATCACGATGTACTCCTGCGATTTCGAGGAGTTCCTCTGGGCCAACGGTGTCCTCAGGGAGACCACGGAATCCATCAGGAGGGATATCCGTGAGGGCAACAGCATCAACGAGGCCGTCCTGGGAAGATTATCGGGGTTGTTCAGACAGTTCATGGTCATCGGAGGTATGCCCGAGCCTCTCCAGAGATATGTGGATACCAAGGATCTCGAGGAGGTGAGGTACCTTCAGGACATGATACTCGCCACCATCACGGACGACATACTCAGGTATGCACCCGAAGGAGAGGAGATGAGGACTCTCGCCTGTTACAGGAGCATCCCCCGTCAGCTGTCGGAGACCAACGGTAAGTTCCGGTTCTCGAAGGTGGACGGGACGCGCGGGAAGAAGGACTACAGCAACATGGAGGAGAATCTGCTCTGGATCGAAGGTGCCGGGTACGGCAACTTCTCGCATTCGCTGGAATCCCCGGAGTTACCTTTGGAGAACCATGAGAAGAGGAACTCGTTCAAAGTGTATACATCGGATACCGGATTGCTGGTGAGGCAATACGGCAAGGAAGTATCCAAGGCTGTGCTGACCGCCGATCCGGAGTACAACATGGGCCCGGTCTTCGAGAATGCGGTGGCGGAGTGCCTCACCAAGGCCGGATTCGTACCAAGATGGTATCACAAGTCCGGTGGCGACGACAGGATGGAACTGGACTTCGTCATATCGCTCGGAGGAGAGGCGGCGGTCCTGGAAGTCAAGTCTGGTAAGGACAGGAGCACGATATCCCTCTCCAAGGTCCGGGATGTCTTCGGAATCGAGAAGAGGATGATATTCGAGGAGGGGAACATTCGCAAGGATAAGGAGGGAATATGTCATTACCCCATTTTCGCTTCCGCGTTCATCGATGAATTGGATGAATGACTTCGATCATCCGACATCGGTCTGAACCCTCCCATCCTTGCTATTGGATATGAGTTAACACATCTTTTCTACTATGAATCCCATATGTGGACGGGGATACTTTGGATGAGATCGCGATTATGGTCAGCTTAGCATTGTTCTTGCTGCTGTCCGCGGTCTGTTCGATAGTGTTCAACAAGATCAAGCTGCCGCCGCTGATAGGTTATCTGATGGCGGGTATCATCGTCAGCAACTTCTTCTCCATCGACGAGGTGGGAGAATCCGTAGTGGAGATCCTGTCGCAGATGGGATTGATCATGCTGATGTTCTGCATCGGAATGGAGATCAACCTCAAGAAGATCAGGAAGCAGGGTGCATTCGCCATAGAGGTGGCGCTGGTCCAGCTGCCGCTGATGGTCCTGGGAGGTGTCATAGCGGGAACGCTGATGGGCATGGACATGGTTCAGAGCATCTGTCTCGGCGGTATAATCTCCGGATCGAGCACGGCCGTGGTACTTGCCGTTCTGAAATCACAGAACCGTCTGGACAAGGACCACATAGAGATGCTCGTGCTGATAACCATCATGGAGGATATCGGACAGGTCATCATCCTGTCGATGATCACCCCTATGCTTGCCGGTACGGAGCTGGATACCAACGGTCTCATCGCGATGATCATCAGCATCTTCGCCTTCATGGTCATCAGCATCCTGGTCGGTCTCAGGTTTATGCCGCGTATAGTCAACTGGGTGTCGGACAATGTCTCGATGGAGGTGCTGGTGATATTCTGCATAGGTCTGGCATTCGGTATGGCGCTCGTCGCTGATTACGCCGGACTCTCTGTCGCAATCGGTGCATTCCTGATGGGTATGATGATAGCATCCAGCAGGAAGAACAAGGATATCCTGAGGGATATCGAGCCCATGAAGAACGTCTTCATGACCATGTTCTTCATCTCCGTGGGAATGGAGATCAAGCTGCCCACGCTCTGGGAGAACATCGGTCTGATCATCGGTCTGTATATCCTGTACCTCGTGCTGAAATCCAGCACCGTGTTCCTCGGTTACTGGATAGGTAACGAGAAGCCCCGTACGGGATTCCTCTCCGCAATCGGATTGGTCGCCATGGGAGAGTTCGCATTCATCATCGCGAAGGAGGCATTGGACCACGGTGTCATCGACGAGGCTTTCTACACATCCGTGATCGGTGCTGCCCTGCTGTCCATGATCATGCTGCCGTTGCTGACCAGGTCATCCGAGACCGTTTGGGATAACGCGGTGTCCCTATGTCCGAAGAGGCTGATGTCGTACTTCACCAGGATAAACGCCGCAAGGGATTCGCTGTACTCCAACATCTCCAACTCATCAAGGAGGACCAGGAAGGAGTTCAGCAGACTGATGACATTGAACTACGTATGTCTGCTCCTCGCGGCCGCAGTGGAGGTCCTGTTCGTCCTGATCAACCCTGCGATCCCGGAGTGGCTGTCCGAATACATTGGAGGATCCGTTCTGGCCTGGAGCATCATGTTCCTTCTGATGAACCTGTTCCTGCTCTACATCCCGATCTTCACGATAGTCACCAATTTGAGGGCCGCCAGGAGGATCGGTAGCAAGGATCCGGATGCCGTTCCCGTACACGCATCAGGTACCGCCCCGGGCGTGGCAGACATGTTCCTGATGTCCGACACCACCATGCTGAGCCTGATGATATCCATCTCGATCCTGATCGTCGTCCCCAATAACATCGGTATGTGGGAGCATTTCGCGGTGCTGTTCCTGGCATTGTTCATCCTGTTCTTCTACAACCGCAGGAATCTCGCGAGGAGGATGGAGAAGAGGTCCTACGAGGAGGACGATTCCCAGTACGAGGTAGATCTTGACACATTCAGGAAGGATGTACATCGCAAGCATGTGGCGCTGTACGGCGAGAAGGAACGCATAGGTCCGGCCAAAGAGAAAGACGATAAGGAATGAATCGGGCGATGCCCTTTGATAAAGTAAGAGGCGGGACGACCCCGCCTTATTGTCACTGTTTGATGACCTGTTCCAGGTGGTCGAGGAACAGGTCCTGGAACTCCTTGTGCTCTCCGAGACCTTCGATGAGACATTCCACTTCGCATCCGGCATCGATGAACCTGGACTTCAGCGAATCCTCGTCATCCCCCGCCATATCGTTGACCGCATGGTCACCGGCGACGAGCATGAAGGGTGCGAGGACGACCTTGCTGTACTTGTGTCCGGACATGAACCTCATGGTGTCCTCGAACGAGGGGAATCCCTCAACCGTCGTGACATACACGTGCTCGTATCCCAGTGCGATCAATTTCATCTGAAGCTGGCAGTACGATGCGTTAGCATAATGCTCGGAACCGTGTCCCATGAACACCATGGCCTTTCCGCTGGAGGGTCCGTCGAAGACCCTCTTCAGATACGATGCCTCCATCGCTTCGATGACCGCGTCGTAGTCCTCCTCGGATGTGAGCAGGGGCTTGCTGATTCTGAGGCACTTGAACCTGTCCCTGAATCCCGCGGAGATGCTGACGACAAAGTCGTACTCCGTACCGTTCATCACATGGGTGGGCATCACGACTACCCTCTCGAAACCGTCATCGGCGAGTTTCTGGAGCGCCTCATCGATGTAGTCGATGAAGAGTCCGTCCCTCTCCTTGAGCTTCTTGATGATCATCTTGCTGGTGAAGGCCCTTCTGACCTCCCAGTCCCCGTACTTCTCCTTCACCGCCTTCTCGACGGCCTCGATGGTCTTCTCGCGGGTCTCCTTGAAACTCGTTCCGAAGCTTACGACCAGTATCGCATCCTTGGACATCGTATCTATCTCCGTTCAGCCTTTGTAGTACATCATGGCGTTGCAGATGGTGGCGGCGATGTTTGATCCCCCTTTCCTCCCAACAGGGATGATGTAGGGCACATCCCTCTCGAGGATGAGCTCCTTGGATTCCACGACGTTCACGAATCCGACGGGGGCACCGATGATGAGCGCAGGCTTCAGTTCGCCGGCATCGATCATCTCCGCAAGCCTGACAAGAGCGGTGGGAGCGTTACCGATCGCGAATATGACCGGGTGGTCCTTTGCGATCTCAGCACCCTTCTCCATACATATGGTAGCGCGGGTGCATCCCCTCTCCTTGGCCTCCTTCACGACATCGTCGTCGCTGATGAAGCAGTGGACCTCTCCGCCGTACTCCTTCAGTTTGTTCTTGTTGATCCCCGCGGCAGCCATCTTCGTGTCGGTGACTATGTGGGCACCGTTCCTGATAGCCTTGACACCGATGTTCTCGGCATCCTTGGAGAACCTCAGATTGTCGGCGTAATCGAAGTCCGCGGAGGTGTGTATGCACCTCTTCACTATCGAGAACTGGGGTTCGGGCCATGTCCTTCCCCCGAGCTCAGATGTGATGATCTCCATGCTTCTCTTCTCTATGTCCTCTGGTTTCACTACTGTTATTGCCATTTTCCATACACCTCAGATTCTGTATCCTCTGGGAGTTATCATGCGGCCGTTGGCGGTGTATGTCTGCGAGTTACCGATGATGACCATGCAGAACATATCCACGTCGGCCTTGTCGAGCTCACCGAGTGTGGTGATCTCCTTCCGCTCGTCATCGCGTCCGGCGTTGCGGACGATACCGACGGGTGTGTCGGCGGAGCGGTGTTTCAACAATATCTGTTGAGCCTGATTCA
Source organism: Candidatus Methanomethylophilaceae archaeon (assembly GCA_017468935.1). GTDB lineage: Archaea > Thermoplasmatota > Thermoplasmata > Methanomassiliicoccales > Methanomethylophilaceae > Methanoprimaticola. The sequence goes on along the minus strand of JAFUHJ010000074.1, from coordinate 5,918 downwards.
GGTATTCGGTCCTCCCCTTGCTCTTGGGGTTGTAGAGACATACTATCATGTCCCCCTGTCCCGCGCAGTCGACCCTCTTCATGATAAGGTCGATGGGGGTCATCAGATCGGAGAGGCTGATTATTGCGAGGTCGTGCATCAGGGGTGCTCCGAGCACCGATGCTGCCGTGGATGCAGCTGTTATGCCGGGGACGGTGTCTATCTCGATATCCGCCTTCATCTCGTCGGCGAGTTGGTAGATGATACCGGCCATACCGTAGATGCCGGAGTCCCCGGAGGAAATCATGGCCACATCCTTGCCAGCCATGGCATCCTCGATCGCCATCTTGCATCTGTCGACCTCCTTCATCATCCCGGTGGCCTTGTATTCCTTGTCCGGGAAGTAGGGTTTGATCATGTTCACGTATGTGGTGTATCCGGTGACGACATCCGCGTTCTCGATGACCTCTGCGGCCTTGAACGTCATATGCTCCTTCCCGCCGGGTCCGAAACCGACGACGTGGAGTCTTCCGGTCATTCGTTCACCGCCTTGCGGAACTCCGTCGAGAAGTTCTTGTCGTACAGTTTGGAGAGGTTGTAATCCCCTTCGAGGAAGTTACCGACGACGGTGAGGGCGGTCTTCGTGATTCCAGCTTCCTTCACCTTCTGTTCGATGTCAGCAAGGGTTCCCCTGACGATCTTCTGATCGGGCCATGTGGCCTTGTACACGACGGCCACGGGCGTCTCCGGAGGATATCCTCCCTCGATGCACTGCTTCGACAGCTCGTCGAGGAATCCGACCGAGAGGAAGATGACCATCGTTGCCCTGTGCCTAGCCAGGTCGACCAGCTTCTCTCCTGGAGGCATGGGGGTCCTTCCCTCCATCCTCGTGAAGATGACGGTCTGGCTCTGGTTCTCTCCGGGCAGGGTGTACTCCTTCTTCAGGACCGCTGCGGTACCGAAGGCGGAGCTGACTCCGGGGATGACCTCGTAATCGATCCCGAGTGCATCCAATCTGTCCATCTGCTCCCTGTGGGCACCGTAGATGGCGGGGTCCCCGGTGTGGACGCGGACGCACTTCTTCCCTTCGTCCTCGGCCTTCTTCATTACATCGATGACCTCGTCCAGGTGCATGTAGGCACTGTCGTAGATCTTCGCGTCCGGTTTGTGACCGTCCATCACATGGGGGTTGACGAGGGAACCGGCGTAGATGATCACGTCGGCCTCGTCGATCTTCTTCTTTCCCTTGATTGTTATGAGCTCGGGGTCTCCGGGACCCGCTCCGATGAATGTTATCATTCCTTTTCCTCCCTTTTGATCAATAGCGTTGTGAAGTAACCGTATTTGCGACCTTTGACGACGGGTCCGATGTACTCGTCCTCCATACCGATGTTGCTCATGACCGTGATGTCCTCGAGCCTGCGTCCCTTCCCGACCACCTTGTCGGCGATCTCGTCGACATGCTTGAAGGCCTTCATGACCACTATGTTCTCGTGGTTGTCCAGGGCGTTCTCCAGTTTCTCGAACTGGGACACGTTGAACGGGATGATGACGAGCGATTCCTCTCCCATTGTGAGGGGAACACCCGCAAGGGATGCACCGTGGCAGAACGAGGGGACACCCGGAACGAGTTCCGTCTTGTATCCTCTGGATTTGATCATTCTGTCGATGCGCATGTACGTGCTGAAGATGCTCAGATCGCCCAAGGTGATCATGGCGATGCTCTTTCCGGATTCCAATGCCCCGCAGATGTCGTCGTACGCCTTCTTCCATCCCTTCTCGCGTTCCGCGTAGTCGGGATTCATGGAGAACACGTACTCTCTGACTTCCTTCTTGGAGATATCGACGTTGGGCTTGATGATGTTGAGCGCAACGCTCCCCTCTCCCGCGGTCTTCACGGGATATGCGATGATGTCGCAGGAGTCGAGTATCTGCTTGGCCTTGATGGTGAGCAACCCCGGTTCTCCCGGTCCCACGCTGATTCCGTATAGTCTGCCTGTCGTACGTACACCTTCCATTGGATGAGATGTCCCATCGGTATGTTGGACAGGTAAACCAAACGAAAATAAAATAGTATATCCTTTACCAACTACGAACGTTAGCGCTGATAGACCATGACCGACGAATCATATGTTTTCGTGAACAACAAGAAACTCAAGAGAGGACACACCACTGGCACTTGTGCAGCGGCGGCCACCAAGGCCGCAACGGAGGCACTTCTGTCCGGAAGACCGGTCGGGTCTGTGAAGATCCACACCCCCAAGGGGATCACCCTGGACCTACCCGTGGAAGATATGACCATCGCGGATGATTACGTATCCTGTGCGGTGAGAAAGGACGGAGGCGACGACATAGATGCCACGCACGGCACGTTGGTATACTCCAAGGTGTCCAAATGCGAGTCCGGGATAAACATAGACGGAGGCGTCGGTGTCGGCAGGGTCACAAGGAAGGGATTGGACCAGCCCGTGGGGAATGCAGCGATCAACCGTGTCCCTAGATCCATGATCAAGGAAGCTGTGGAGGACGTCCGCTTCGGCAGCGATTACAAGGGCGGTTTCGACATCACGATATCGGTCCCGGAAGGGATGGAGATCGCCAAGAAGACGTTCAACCCCCGCCTCGGGATAGAGGGCGGGATATCCATACTCGGTACCAGCGGAATAGTGGAGCCTATGAGCGAGACCGCTCTGATCAACACCATCAAGGTGGAGATGAACATGCGCTCCCAGGGCAACAAGGTGCTGTTGGTGGTACCCGGCAATTACGGTAAGGAATTCTCACAGAGCCTCCCCGGCATAGATCCGGAGAAGGCGGTGAAATGCAGCAACTTCGTCGGCGAGATGCTTGACTATGCATGCGAGATAAACAGGGACATCGTACTGGTGGCCAATCTCGGAAAGATCGTGAAGGTCGCAGCGGGTATCATGAACACCCACTCCCGCAACGCGGATGCCAGGATGGAGATCCTCGCTGCGAACGCGGCTATGGCAGGCGCCTCCATGACGACGGTGCAGAGGATCATGGGGTGCATATCAACGGATGATGCGTTGGACGTCATCAACGAGGAGAACCTGATAGACGATGTCTCTAAACTGTTGGTGGAGAAGATAGAGTTCTACATGAACCACCGCACCGGAGGCAGCATCAGGACCGCAGCGGTCGTGTTCTCATCGGTCTACGGTCTTTTGGGAAAGACCAGTCTGGCGGACGCGATGCTCGACGAGATAAGGGGTGAGGACCTGTGAGGATCAACGCGATAGCGTTCTCCACAAACGGTTGTAGAACGGCAATCAGACTGAAGGAGGCGTTCCCGGAGGAGGACCTCAGGATATTCGCGAAGACCCAGTGCGATACACTGGGCGTGGAGCGCATAGAGGAGAAGGCGAGCGTCTGGACAGGCAGATCATTCGAGGAATGCGATGCAATCGTCTTCATAGGGGCCATCGGTATCGCCGTGAGATACATCGCACCGTACATCAAGGCGAAGACCATCGATCCCGCCGTGATAGGCATGGACGAGCATGGTCGTTGGACGGTGGCACTCCTTGCAGGGCATATCGGAGGTGCGAACGCACTCACCGCAAGGATAGCGGAACGTCTGGGGTCCGAACCGATCATCACCACCGCCACAGACCTAAACGGAAAGTTCTCAGTTGACACCTTCGCTACCGTCAACAACCTCAGGATCATGGGGCTCAGGACCGCACAGGACGTATCCGTAAGGGTATTGGACAACGCATTCGTAGGATTCACGTCGGAGCTCCCCGTACAGGGAGAACTGCCGGCAGGACTCACATCTGCCGATTCGGGGGAGTTCGGGGTCAGCATCTCAACGGACATCGACAGGAAACCATTCGATACCACGATGAGGTTAGTCCCAATGGACATCATATTGGGTGTCGGCTGTAAACGCGACACCGATCCGGAGAAGATGAAGGCATTCGTCTCCGAGATCCTCGCAGAGGACGGGATACCGGCACAGAGGATAGGTGCTGTATGTAGTGTGGATCTGAAGAAGGACGAGGCCGCGATCCTCGAACTTGCGAAGAACTATAGGGTACCCGCCAAGTTCTATACATCGGAGGAGTTGATGGAGCTCGAAGGCGAGTTCACCAAATCCGATTTCGTCAAATCCATAACATCTGTCGACTGCGTGTGTGAGCGCTCATCGGTCAGACCGTACGGAGGGGAGATCATCAGGAGGAAGACCGCAAAGGACGGCATGACCATAGCAATCTGCCGCAGACCAATGGAGTTGAGGTTCCTATGAGCGGCGTGTTCATCTTCTCCGGCACCATGGAGGGCAGGACGTTATCTAAACAGTTGGCGGACGCGGGAGCGGACGTCCATGTCAGGGTGGCGACGGAATACGGCGCGGAGGTCATGGGCTATGACGACAACATCGACGTCAAGGTCGGCAGCTGCGGAGGTGCAGAAGGTATCGCCAACGTCATCAGGGAGAACGGATACGACATCGTCGTCGACGCCACCCATCCCTATGCCCTGAACATCACAGAGCACATAAAACAGGCATGTGAGGCCACGGGTGCATTCTACATCAGGCTCAAGAGGTCCGATTCGGACACCGATTCGGACAGGATCGTCAAGGTCTCCACCGTCCAGGAGGCGGTGGACTACCTGAAGGATAGGGAAGGCAACATACTGGCATCCACCGGGTCCAAGGACATAGCCCTGTACACGCAGATACCGGATTACAGGGAGAGGGTCACCGCCAGGGTGCTGTCCACAATGGAATCGGTCCAGAAGTGTGCGGAATACGGATTCTCGGGCAAGAACCTCATATGCGCCCAGGGGCCGTTCTCCGAGGACACTAATTACGCGACTTTGAAGCAGATCGATGCTAAGTACATAGTCACAAAGGATTCCGGCACCGCCGGAGGATACGAGGATAAGGTCAGGGCGGCCATGAGGGCCGGCGCCACCGTCGTCCTCATAGAGAGGCCCAAGGAGGAAGGCAGTTCCTACGAGGAGGTCGTCTCGATTTTGGAAGAGAGGTTGGGATTGAAGATGCAGAAGGCAGCCGATCCTCGCAAGAGGACAGTGAACGTCATTGGAATCGGAATGGGAGGGGACGGTCTCACCTTGACCGCCAAGCAGAGGATAGACTCCTCGGATCTCGTGATAGGTGCGAAGAGGATGGTGGAATCCGTAGCATACGGGAAGGACATCCTCGAGGAATACAGGTCCGACGAGATCATCGAATATCTGAGGAAGAATCCGAAGTACAGCAACATCTCCGTACTGATGTCGGGGGACATAGGATTCTACAGCGGAGCGAAGAAGCTCCTCGACAAACTCGACAGGGACGAGTTTGATGTCCATACCGAACCCGGGATATCGTCAGCGGTGTATCTGTGTTCCAAGATAGGCACCTCCTGGCAGGACGTGTACATGACGAGCGCTCACGGCAGGGAGGCCAACCTGGTGGGTCTGAGCAGGATCCACCCGAAGGTCTTCACACTCCTGTCCGAAGAGGAATCGGTCCACGAGATGGCGAAACTGTTCATCGATTACGACATGCATGTAACCATCACTGTGGGACAGGATTTCGGTTACGATACTGAGAGCATTTTCACAGGTACTCCGGAGGAGATATTGTCGCACGGCTTCGGGAAGTTATGCGTCGCCCTGATCTGCAACGACTCCCCGGTCACATCCAACGCGATAAGCATCCCCGACGAGGAGTTCACCAGGGGTGACGCACCTATGACAAAGAGCGAGGTCAGGGCACTGTCAGTGGCTAAGCTCAAACTGTCCGATGATTCCGTCATATACGATATTGGTGCCGGTACCGGTTCCGTATCCATCGAGAGGGCATTGGTCGCTGTCAACGGAAAGGTCTACGCCATCGAGAAGGAGGATCCCGCCGCGGATCTCATCGAGGTCAACAAGCTCAAGTTCAAGACGCCCAACGT
>JAFUHJ010000073.1 GCA_017468935.1 Candidatus Methanomethylophilaceae archaeon | reverse complement strand
ATCTTGAAGGAAGTGTCGTAATCATCCTCTTCAGCGTACTGGTCGACGCCTATGTTCATCAGACAGTAGCCAAGTTCCTCAGCTTTGAGAAGCACTCTCTGACCTTCAGGGAACGTTATCGAGATCTCTTTGCTGACGGCGGGGTAGACGTATACGACTATCGACCTATCCTTCAATGTGTTCTTGATATCCAGATAAAGCGAAGATGATTCACCGGCATTGATCTCCATCACACCTATCGAGGAAGATATCGAGATATCGTCCGCCTGGGCATAATAGTTGCCTTTGGAATTGGTCACGTGGATATAGATTGGTAGCGAGGATAATGCAGATTGGTCAGGTGAATTGTTCGTCGGGTCATGGGATCTGAATCTGAATGAGAAATCGTATGCATCCACATCACAATCGATAGAGGGTGTGATGTTGGCTCTGAAATAGCCGCTGCTCTTTCCTTTCAGGTACGTTCTGTCCCCGGGGGATCCATCCTCGCTCTCTGTGAAGGTCAGGAGGATGTCGCCGTAGGTCTTCATCGGTTCGATGTATACGACGCGGTCGCTTGAACCGGAGTTATACAGATCGAAATAGATCGCGATGGTTTCCCCCAACTCGACAGACAGGTCGAGTGTGGAAGCTGTTACGGTGATGCCATCCATCTCTGCGATCTGGTCCGCATCCGTTTCAGCGACAGGCACCATTAATAAGCTGATAATCGCGAGTGCGACTGCCAGCAGTGCCAAAATTCTTCCGCTAGGTCTCCTCATAAGACGGTATCTTTTTATCACTATTTAATTGAGAATTGGGAAACCAGAAAAGTTGCGTCTTCCCTTTTGTTTTTATAGTTCCTATCAGTAGCGTGCGACTGTAAGAGGCGCTCTTATGAGAAGAACAAACACCTGTGGTGAACTAAGGGTTTCCGATCTCGGAAAGAAGGTATGCCTACAGGGCTGGGTCAGGTTTTCCAGGGACCACGGCGGGGTACAATTCATCGATCTCGCTGACAGGTACGGGATAACGCAGGTCGTTTTCGACCCCGAGGACCTCCCTGAAGGAACAGATGCGAAGCAGCTTGAGGCGGTGATCAACACCTTCACTCGCGAATGCGTCATATCCGTTGATGGAATCGTTAGGAATAGGGTCGAGGGCACAGAGGATGCCAGGAACCCCACGGGAAAGATCGAGGTACTGATCACAGGTGCTGAATTGCTCAACACATGCGCCATTCCCCCATTTGAGATCGGAGATCAGAAGGAGGGGGTCCTCCCCAACGAGGACACCAGGCTGAAGTACAGGTACCTGGACCTTAGGAGGACCGAGATGATCCAGGCCATGGTGTTCAGATCCAAACTCGTGCACCTGGCAAGGCAGTATCTGGAGCAGAACGGATTCCTCGAGATCGAGACCCCCATCCTGGGAAGGTCCACTCCCGAGGGAGCAAGGGATTACATCGTCCCCTCAAGGGTGCACCCCGGAACGTTCTATGCTCTCCCGCAGTCGCCTCAGCAGTTCAAGCAGATGCTCATGGTCGCTTCCATGGACCGTTACTATCAGGTTGCAAGGTGCTTCCGTGACGAGGATTCCAGGAAGGACCGTCAGCCCGAGTTTACTCAGTTGGACCTTGAGATGTCATTCGTGGATATGAAGGACATCCAGGACATGATGGAAGGCCTGATGGCATACATCTGGAAGGGACTCTACAACGAGGAGCTCAAGACACCCTTCCCCCACATCGCATACCGTGATGCCATGGAGAGGTTCGGATCCGACAAGCCCGATATGAGGTACGGACTCGAGTTCGTCAAGCTCACAGAGGTCGTCAAGGATGCTCCATACAAGATCTTCCAGAACATCCTGGCCAACGGCGGAATAGTCGCAGGTATCAATCTGAAGGCGGACATCGCCGGAGACAAGGTCGGAAGGAATGACGTCGACCGTTACATCGCATACGCGAAGAAGGTCGGACTCGGAGGGCTCACCTGGATGAGGTGCGTCAACGGACAGCTGGAATCCAACATCGTCAAGTACTTCACGCCCGAGATCCTCGAGAACATCAAGAAGACCATGGGTGCGGAGGAAGGCGATCTGATATTCATCATCGCAGGACCCTGGAAGGCCACCTACGAGAGCGGAGGATTCCTCAGGAAGAAGATCGCCGAGGACCTCGGACTGGTCCCCGAGAACGAGTTCCAGTTCTTCTGGATGGACCAGTGCCCCATGTTCGAGATCGACCCCGTGTCCGGCAAGTACGATGCGTTCCACCACCCGTTCGTCCT
>JAFUHJ010000072.1 GCA_017468935.1 Candidatus Methanomethylophilaceae archaeon | reverse complement strand
GGCTCTTTGCGGTCAGCGTGTTGATACGGCCTATTTCGTAATGGATCCTGGTCGGATGTATGGGCCGGGGACGATTTGATGAGGGCTTCGGAACCGTCCTTTGTAGCGACAGATACGCCTGTAGTGCTGACAAAGCCCGAAACGTGGCATCGGGATAGGAGGAATGATAGCGTGTCCGCAGGACACGCTGATGAAGAAGAGGAAGGATGTTCACGAACAGTAGGTCTTGAGTTCGTTGAGCTCCCTGTCACGGAAAGGTATCGGCATGAACGGAACGGTCCTTGTTCTGAATCCGTATTCTCCTCCTATGATGTGCTTGGAGATGATCTCGCAGGACTTGTCGAGGGATCTGCCTTTCACGAAGGTGCTGAGCCACTTCATCCATGCCAGGTAATGGCACAGCCATTTCGTCGATACGCCGTTGAACCTGCGAAGGAACAATCTGACCCTGGAATGCAAGGCGTTGACCTTGTTGAGACCCTCGTGGGATGCGGGAACGTAGCGGTTGTGAACCGCTACATTCAGCTCATTCAATGCTTTGGGGTATGAGTTCAGACGGTCGGTGTTGACGATGGCGCCATCGCATATCCTCTCACGGAGGACATCGAACAATATGTCCGATGTGGGCCTCGATCTGCAGCAGACGTCGAAGAAGAACTGGTTCATATCATCGATCCCGGTAACGGTGCATATCTGCTCGGGACTGATCCCGTTCATGGACGCGGCGCTGCCGCGTCTATACGAACCGCGGATCGGATCCTCCATCTGGCGGAGCCTCTTGCCTCTGAAGCTGACCCCCTTGAAGCTCTCGCGGAAGTATTCCTCGTCCAGCTGCATCCCGCATCCGTTCTTGAGCTGGAAGGAAGGGATGTTCCTCTATATCGCTTCCATAAGCCTTACCCTCATGTACCAAGCGGTCTCGAGTCCTACACCCAGCTTATCAGCCGTCTGTTGGCAGGTATAACGGTTAACGAAGCACTCTGCGAACCCGTGCCACTTCCCTATGTCCAGCTTGGTATAGCCTAGGACGGATCCGGTGGATGAGAACGATTGCGTGAGGCCGCAGCATCTGCACTTGAACCTCTGTGTGCCTGCTGCGGTATGTCCGTTGCGGACGAACTTCGTTCCTCCGCAGTTGCAGCACTTGCGTGCTGCATCCGGTATCTCCATGGAGATCAGTTCCCTGTCGATCAGGTCGCGGAGCTGCCTGATGGCAGCTTTCTTCTCCGGATCGCTCATCGACTCGAGGATGTCCTTGATCCCGTCCCAAAGTCCCTGATCGTTCTTCTGCTCCATGAAGAACTATACGCGCACGCGGTATAATAACGGCTGGTTGTTATCTTTGTAATGTTTGTTAGAGGTCCATCAACACGGTGGCCGTAAAGAGCCATTTGGAAAAGACCTCCCTGGAGATCGTAAGGAATCATACCAGGATCATGATGGAGGACCTTTCGGTGAAGGGTCTGAGATCCATATCCAGATCATCTTCCATGACCATATCCTATAATGACGGATCTTTGGGAAGACTGAGGCAGAGGATCTGCAGCAAAGCCATGGAAGCTGGACGCGAGATCGTCTTGGTAGACCCCAAGAATACGTCACAGATGTGCTCAGGATGCGGAATTATGGTGCATAAGGGATTGGGTGACCGTATGCACATATGTCCCGGATGCGGCCTTGCCATGGACCGCGACCTGAACGCTGCTCTGAACATACTCCGCTCGGGGTTGACCGACAACCCTTCCCTCGCGACAGAAGGGAGAATAGCCCCGCCTATTTGGCAGGGGCATGAGTGGTCCAGTGTACTGATATCAATATAACTGGCAAACTCGGGTTAGATGCTATATGGTCAAAAATAGTGACTCATTTGAACTATATGCTCCTTCTTAAAGGGTCACAAGGAATTCGGGAAATCAACTCCAGGTGGGCGGATGATTTGCATCCTATCGGTCCATCTTCGCACCTATTCCGCACTCACTTCAACTCGTAACCTGTCAGCGTATAGGTCATATGCCAATCCTTCAGGACGGATGTTCCGGCCTTGAACTCATCGCAGGTCACTTCGGCTTTGAGACGGACGAAGGTCTTTTCGTCCCTGTAATCCGTCGAATCGATCCTGTTGCCATAATCGTCCGTTATGACCGTTCTGATGATCAGGACATCCTTGGTCCCCCATTTGGTCTCCAACTGTGATGATTCATAGTCATCGAATCTGACCAACCTGTCCTGAGTAGGCGATCTCTCAGTGGTCTGTGTCCCTGTATGGGTCTCTCCTGTTACAGGGTCGGTATATGTGACCCTCATGGTAACGGTCCTCTCATAGGTGAAATCGGTCTCCGTAGAGGATACGATCACATCGTGCTGGGTGCTGCCATCGTAGCTATACGGGACATCGTATGTCGCATCGCTCTTGGTGTATCCGCCACTCATCTGATAATCCATCGTGGTGCCGGGACCCCAATCCAAGAAGTATTCGCCCTTTCCTTCCCCATTGTCATCGAGGTGCATGGCATATCCGATGGCCGCTATGATGGCAACGACCGTGACAGTGACAGTTATCGTCCTGACGCTTACCATGATGGGGAAAGCGGGATCGCGCGATAATAAACGTTCGATTGTCCGGATATGCCTGGGAAGATCTGTCGGCAGTATCATCCGTCACATGGATTGAAGAGGGAGGGGATGACCCTCCCAGGTTTGGATCGGTACACCTTACGCCTGTTTCCAGTGTGCATACAGTTCGGTATCCGAGGTGAATTGTGTGTCCACGGTCACCTTTTTGCCGCCGTCAGGTTCGGTGAACCAACCGTCGAACAGGTAGCCTTCCCTGACGGGATCCGCCGGGAGCTCAGGGAGTTTCCCTTCCACTGCCGTCCAACTATCCGTGTAGGTGCCTTCGGATCCGTAGTTCAGATCGAATTCCACCAGGAATGCGTGATAGAGCTTCAGACCGCCCTGACCGGCCCAGGTCTTCCCTTTGAGGTTGTCAGCCACTATTTCTATCTCCTTCCAGGTCCCGTCCGTGAAATCGAAGAATGTGAATTCTTCGAAAGCATCTTCGCCTATCGTCTCCAAACCAGCGGGCAAACTGATCAGGGCCAACGAGGTGCAGTCGCTGAATACGAGGTCCCCTATCTCCGTCAAGGTTTCCGGCAAGGTCGCCGTGACGAGCGACGTACAACCGAAGAACGTGGACGTGATCTCGGTCAGACCTTTTCCAATTACGGCCGATACCAACGATTTGCAATCCTCGAAGGCCCCAGTGTCCATCGCGGTCACACTGTCCGGAATTGTAGCGGTGACGAGCGAATCGCAACCGATGAATACAAGGTAACCCATCGATTCGATACCTTCTCCCAGATCGACCGAGATCAGCGAATCGCAGTTAGAGAATGCAGAATCGCATATCTTCTTAACCGTGCCCGGGACAGTGACGGACACCAGGTTCTTACAGTCGCTGATAGCCGAATCGCCGATGATCGATACGTTGGCAGGTACGGTGAATGTGGTAGATGGGTATGAAGGCGGATATCTCACTAACGTGTTCTTCCCCTTGTCATAGAGTATCCCGTCCTCCGATGAGTAATTGGGGTTGTCAGTGACCACTGAAAACGATTCTACGGACTCAAAAAGATTGAGTGCACGCTTATCGATCGTTACAACGTTCTTCGTTATGGTGACAGATGTGAGCGAATTGCATTTCAGGAACGAATCCTCTGCGAGGGTCGTTACCGTTTCGGGAATTATGAACAGGTCGGCAGCCTTACCTTCAGGATATCTTATCAGAACGCTCTCATCCTTGCTGTACAGCACTCCGTCCCTCGACGAGAAACGCATGTTATCCGGATCGACGTTTATGGCTTCGAGGGATTCGCACAGATCGAATACCTCATTCTGGTCATTTTCGACACCTTTGCCGATATAGGCACTGGTCAACGATTTGCATTTAAAGAATGCGAAGTCACCCAGGTATTCCACGCTGTCTGGCACAATTATCGATACCAGGGACGTGCAGCTATCGAACGATCCGAATTCTATACGGGTCACGGTATTCGGGATCTCGACCGATGTCAGTGATTCACACTCATAGAATGCTTTTTCGTCTATGGTCTTTAATCCGCTGTTCAATTTCAAGATCGACAAATCCTTGCATGAGTAAAATGCCGAATCGCCGATATACTCGACGCTACCAGATATGGATACGGACTGGAGGCGGTCGCACACATAGAACGCATACGCGTCGATGGTCTTCACCCCGTTAGGTATTTCGACCGAGACGAGATTATGACACCTGTCGAAAGCAGAATCACCTATTGTAACGACGGTTTCGGGTATGGTGAAAGAGGACGCAGTCTTTCCTGCAGGATACTTGACGATAGTGCTCATATCCTTGCTGTAAAGGATTCCGTCCGACGATGTGTAATTGTTATTGCTTGGATCCACCAAGATAGTGTCCAGGGCGCCGCAGTCATCGAATGCCTCCTCCGAGATCGATTCGACACTGCCGGGGATCTCAACGGTTTTGAGGGATTCGCAACCGGTGAATGCATTAACGTGTATGTCACGCAATCCATCCGGCAGGTCCACCGAGACGACTGAGGGAAGGTAATAGAATGCCTCTTCCCCTATTACGGTAACGCCTTTGCCAATCACAATATGCTCTATGGATTTACTGTAGGGCATCCAAGGCGGATCTGTTTCACCCTCTTCAAAATCGTACATCACGCCCTTGCCCTGACCGTTCACGAAGATATCTAACGTCCTGGCGGATTCGTCAAAAGTATAGTACACATTGTCCCCGCACTGTTCTCCCTCTTTGCCTTTGTCATCGAAAACACCGAAGGCGAACAGTGCCGCTGCGAGGACCACGATCACGACCGCGATCCCTGCCACAAGTACGTAAGGGTTCATCTTCTTCCTTGAAGACCGTCCCGGATCGCTGGTCGTCTCCGGGGTCGATCTCTCATCAACAGAATCATTCGACATGCTATAATCACTGGACCAGCATTCTTCTTATGCGGATATAAAGAAATGGAAACGGGTTTGACCCGATGTCGTCCGGCCTGTTCTCGATCTTCTCCACCATGTGGTCCTTCCACCTCATGAACGACCATATCAGGGACCAGTGGGCATACGAGGAGAAGCTTGTGAGACTCATCGCCCGCCACGAGGGCGCCATCGGTGTGGAATATGTTCATTCCGATAAAGAAAAGACCCTGCCAGAGATAATCCTCATGGCCTTCACGCGCTGAACGGATGCCTTAATCCAACATCCTGTTGATCGATCGGTTCTCGGTGAAAACACTCTTTGCTAGGATCGTTAGTGATTCGGATAGCAAGTCTCCGAGATACCGGGGCAGTGCAGGCTGGATCTGCGCACATTGCCCGGATCGTACAATCAGATTTCTGTCGAAGTCTTTTACAGTTTGGATAGGACGTTTCGAGTTGCCGGCGAAGACCTATTACATGACATATACAAGTTCATTTGTGAGGGGACCGCTCCACTCCGAGTTCTACTCCAGCAGAGCAACGTGACTCAGCATTGTCTCGATATCACGATGCATCTCTGTACATGTTTTCCGGAGTGAGCAGTTCTATACCGTTCGATTCCGCATACTCCTTCAGATCATCAGTGAATCCCATGCGTGAGAATATGCAGAACCTCATGTTGTAGCAGTTCTTCATGTATTTGGAATTGGATTCCAACTCGATCATCTCCCTCATACCGGATTCCTTGTTGCGGAATTTGCATTCGCACACAACGTGGTATTCGCCCCGCCCCTCGTCGCATAGCGCGACTATGTCTATGTCCGTGGATCCTTCCTTCGTTCTTCCCCACCATCTGCCGATGTCCCGACATTTGTGATGATCGCGCAGATACTGTTCGCATATGTTCTCGAATGACGGTCCGTAGAAGGACTGGATGACGGATAGTAGACGGTCATAGGCAAAATCCTTATCCGCATCCGAGACGAGAGCCGTATTCGGCATGAGGATCTCATTGTGGAATCTGATCAGGTTGTCCGTTATCCTGTAGATTTTTTCCTTCCTGCTCGCACCGCACATGGGATTAAGTGGAGCCACTATGCCCACAGTCTCCATGTTCCTCAGATTGGCATAACAGTTCTCCTTGGATTGTCCAGTGACCTCGGTGATCTCTTTGACCGAAGTATGGCCGTCGGATATCGCCCTCAGGATACGCAGATTGGTCGACACGGGATCGAGTTCCCTGGAGACGATGTAATCCGCTTCTTCTCTGAGCGGCGCGTAAGGTCCCAGAAGATTGTTCTTTATGCACTCCTCCACGGTATCTTCATTCATCATCAGATGATATAGCGGGATCCCGCCTATGATCGAATAGATCCTCATTTTGTCGGACTCGGACATGTTAGGGTGGAAGGCCCTGCTCTCTCTGTACGATAGGGGCTTGATCATCATGGGGCCAATGAAGCGTCTGTACAGAGCGCCTTCGCTGTCGGTGAATATTCTTTCCATCATCTTTATCGCCGATCCGCAGACGATCAGGAATGCGTTCATGTTCTGGAGATCACGATCTATGAACACTTGGAGATAGGAGTTGCAGGATGGATCCTCCTCGCAGAGGAAGGTGTACTCATCGATCACTATGACGGTACGTTCTTTGTCCGTTCCTATATCTTTCAAGCGTTCGAGGATGTCGCAGAGGTTCTTTGAATCCTTTTCCCTGGGTATGCCTGTGTATCTGTCGATGGTCTCATCGAATGATCTGATGGAGTCTGGAAGAGAATGCTCGATTGCTGTCAGCACGAGATGCGGTTTATCTCTGCAGAATTCCTGGATCAGAAACGTCTTACCGACACGGCGCCTCCCCCAGATAGCTAAGGTTCTGACACCGGGTTTGGAATACCTGCGTTCCATCTCCTCTATTTCCAGATCTCTGCCGATCAGTCTTTCCATGATCATATGAACGAACCTGGTCTTATTAAATGTATCTATGTTGTAATTTTTTCTACAATATTTTTGATATTGTAATTTTTATTATAATATGATTCGGGTACGTAATAATCCGATGGACCGTTCATGCCTCTGATGTGTGAATCTGGAGATCATCACCAGATCGATCTGTAGATTCCGAAGTTTTGGAAACCCTTCTCAACCAACGAAGGCGGAATGTTCATTTCTGAACTTATTTGCAAAATATGTCTCAAAGTCAGAGTCGGGATGGTGCCGGAACCGAAGAAGGAAGGGTCTTCCTAATGGAAGCGCATCAGAGCCCTGGCTGATTACGAGTACATATAGATAACCTGAGTTAAAACCTGGTTATGGCTTCTGACAACGAAATGAAAGATGAAATGAAACGAACGTCGTCTATCTCTGATCCCAATTATCACCAATCAGTTGCGAGAGAATTGTTCAATTCACCATCCTCTTGAATCCGATATCCACGCCATATTTTTCTTTCAATACCCATCTGAGGCCCGTGTTTATCATGCCGTTAGACATATTGTTTGCATCCTCCAGAGTTATGATGTTGCTGGCTAGACAGTTCAAGAACATATGTACAAGGCCTGATATAATAATGGACAGGGCCTCTGTGGTCTGCGTGCTGGTCTCTTCCATATCTATCTGAAGGTCATTGAACATCATGTCCTCTATATAGGAACGATATTTCAAAGAGAACTCTGGATCCTTGTATTCCATGACCAATGGAATCAGATATCTTTCATTCTCGATGAACAGCTCCTGGAAGCGCGGTATGAACGATTGGAAATCACGGTTCTCATTGTTACTGGTCTCGAATAGGTCGCGGATTAGATCCATCTGTTTTTGTTTTATGGAGTCCAGAACCTCATCGATGTAATTGTAGTAATAGTAGAATGTGGAGCGTGTGATGCCTGCATTTCTGCAGACGTCTTCTACGGTCACTCTCTTTTTCTCCTCCGAGGTGTAGAGCTCCCAGAACGATTCCTGAATGCTCACCATTGTTCTGTTCCTTGCCGCTTCGTAGATCCCCATTTGCTATTCTCCAATTTCTTACATAATGATTGATTTTGTAGTATTTTATTTAAACTGAATAATATTATATTAAATATTAAACAAAAAATTGAATTCCGAGGTCATAAAAATGGCACTTAAGAATCTATTTGGAACGGATTCCCCTTCATCGGCTTGCGGCAGTGCATGCGGTTCAGGGGACAAGAAGAGATCCTCTGCGTGCGGAAGTGCTTGTGGCTCGGGCGACAAGAAGAGATCTTCCGCCTGTGGCAGCGCATGCGGTTCAGGGGACAAGAAATGAATTAAACGGCCCTCTGAATATGGGGGCCACTTTCCGATATCATGGATTATTTCGCTTTCCAATTGCACATCACCGAAGCCTGTGATCAACGTTGCAAACATTGCTACATCTACGCCCTAGGCAGCCATGCTGAATTCAGGGAGATGTCTCTGAAGGATATGAGGGCGGTGCTGGATAATATCAAAGAGTTCTGCAGGAAGGCCAACCGCCTTCCCTACCTGTATATAACCGGCGGAGATCCGATACTCCACCCCGATTTCTGGTCATTGGCGGAAATTCTGAGGTCCGAAGAGATTCGCTTTGCGATATTGGGCAACCCGTTCCATCTGACCGAGGATGTATGCAGGAGACTGAAAGATTGCGGTTGTTGCAAGTATCAGCTCTCCCTCGATGGTTTGAAAGAGACACATGATGAAATCAGACAGCCCGGCTCATATGATTCCACGATGGATGCGATACCGCTTCTGAAGAGAGCGGGGATAGATGTCGCCATCATGACCACGGTCTCCAAATGGAATGTGAAGGAGATCCCTGAACTCATCGATGAGGTTGTAAAGAATAAGGCCGACATCTTTGCATTTGCCCGCTACTGTCCTTCGTTGATGGATAGGGATACAACTTGCGATCCCTTGGAATACCGGGATATGATGGATAAGTGCTGGAAGAAGTTCGAGCAGTACAAGGATTCGGATACATATTTTAATCTGAAGGATCACCTCTGGACCTTGTACAGGTACGAGATCGGGCATTTCGATCCCAAGGAGTTCCCTGATGACGAATATGTCTATGACGGATGCAACTGTGGCAATTCCCATCTTACCATCCTGTCCGATGGTGCTGTATATGCATGCAGGAGGATGGAGAGCAAGGTTGGTAACGCATTGACAGATGATCTGTACGATCTGTTCACTGGGCCCAAAATGGATGCATACAGGGTGTATGAGAATTTTGAGAAATGCTCCAAATGCGAGCTGCTTCGTTTCTGCAGAGGCTGTCCGGCTGTTGCCAAGGGATATCATGGGAACATGTATGCGGCCGACCCCCAATGCTGGAAGGTGATTCAGATTGATGAGGGCAGTTAAGATAGACAGGATAACCCCGGCTGACGATGTGTCGCTGACGGAAGTTCCGATACCTTCTGTACGTTCGGGATGGGTTCTGGTCAAGGTCAAGGCTTTCGGGATGAACCATTCCGAGAAGATCCTGAGATTGGGGGAGATCGAAGCCGATTACATTTCCAGACCTGTGATCCCTGGTATCGAGTGCGTAGGCGAGGTAGAGGATCCTTCGGATACCGCTCTGAAGAAAGGGGACAAGGTCATCGCGATGATGGGCGGAATGGGACGCAACTTCGATGGCAGCTATGCAGAGTATGCATTGCTCCCGATACACCACATCTTCAAAGTGGAGACGGATCTTCCGTGGGACGAATTAGCTTCTATCCCTGAAACATATCTTACCGCATGGGGATCTTTGTTCGATTGTCTGCAGCTGAAGAAAGGAGAGACCTTACTGATCCGCGGAGCGACCTGCGCTTTAGGATACGCAGCAATCGATATTGCGAAAGCATTGGGGTGCAAGATCATAGGGACGACCCATCGTGAAAGCAAACTCGGGCTTCTGAAAGGAATCGACGAAGCGGTCCTAGATGACGGAGATCTGTCTGGTAAAGGCCTGATGGTTGACAAGGTCTTGGACCTTGTGGGCCCTAAGAGTATTCTGGACTCATTACGTACGGTGAAGAAGGGAGGCATTGTCTGTGATACGGGAATTCTTGGCGGTGTTTTCGAAATGAACGGTTTTGATCCCATCAAAGACATCCCCAACGGGGTTTATCTCACCGGGTATTTCAGCAACTATCCCACTCAGGATATAGTGGATAGCATCTTCCAGTTCATTCGTGATTATGATCTTCACCCGACATACGCGGCGCGTTTTGATTTTGAGGATATCCGTGATGCCTGCAAAACATTGGACGAGGGCAGAACGAACGGAAAGATCGTCGTAGTCATGAAATGATCGAAGCTTGTTGTATAGCTGATGCCGGATAATCATCTTCCAGTGCTTTCTGAAGTCATTATCGGGGGCCATTAATGAGGGTCAGAGTATGCACCTTTCTTCCGCGATCCGACCATACGATGTCAAGAAAAACTTTCGACCCGTTGTTCAGCCGTTGATATGACAGTATGCATCACCTGAATCGGTGGAATGAGCTCTCTTGTATGCGTCCAGGCGCGCCTGAGTTTCTGGGCTTATCGGATTCTCTTCCATATACCTGTCAGCGCTGTCGAAGACCTCGTCCAAGGTCATGGAGTCATGGGGCATCCTTCCGTCGCGACCACTCAGGGCGAGTACGAGGACAAGGATCTGCATGTGGTGTCCCGCGATATGTAGAAGTATTGGGACGAGAAGGAGGCCTCCGAGTGAGCCTTTGCACTAGAACCCTACCATAGGTTCGAGTGCGATATCACTCGACATGGAGCGCCGAGGGTACAGAAATCCCGAATCAATAGAATTTTTTGAGAAGATCTGGATAGACAAGTGGCGGGCCTGAAGGGGCTCGAACCCAATTGAGCCAGTATATAGGAAAATTTTCTATGAAGCCTGTTTTTGTAAACATAGAGCCGAGCGTATATCCGTATAATTTCTATTGAATTCCATCACTTCAGCCAAACCGCCCGAAGCCTCTTCGGAGGGTGCTCTAAGGCAGGAAATTCTGACCACTTATGATTTAGACGAGATCAGGAAGAGAGCGAAGAAGAACGGAGTGAGGCTGTCCGATATCCTCAAAAAGCTACCGGTCATCAAGCGCCGTACCGATGAATCGGGTTGTTGGCCCTTCGTTCCTGACGAACTCATCATGCAGCTAGTACGCGGAGAGAGGTCGTTGAGCGATCCTGCCCTTCAGGCCATCCTGCTGGATTGGATCGAATCGGAGGATTACAACAAGTTCATCAATCTGGAGTCCGGAGAGATCATTTTCGCCCAATCTGCGAAGAGGGGAAATGTCGTGTATGCTACCAGGAAGACCAAGAAGAGGGATCAGATGAAGGATGCCATCGAGGGCAAGATCTTCGATTATCCTGTCAAGGGGTTCCGCAACAGGAGGATGACCAGGTTGCTGCTATGTACGGTGAACTTCGACAGGTCCAAGTTCACATGTGAGGAAGCATGGGCAGCTCTGCGCTCCACACCGACTGAGGGTGTTGAATACACATTCAACGTCATCAACAGCCTCAATGCGAACATCAGTAAGATCTTCGGAAAGCATGGTACTCTGACATCCAAGGAAGCTCAATCCTCCGGTTATCCCGCCCCGCATCTTATCTTCATCCTCGATGAGCCTGTTATGGTGGAACGTCACAAGGGGAAGGATGGGAATGTCTCATGGAGGCTGTGCGAACAGAGGATCCTGAACAGGATCGGTAAGGGCCCTTTGATGAGGAAGCTGGCAAGGACCGATTACCGCAAGGCCATAGATCAGAATCCAATATGGAAGCATGGATTCATCGATTTCGAGGGAATCGTCTCCGAAGAGGGTTCAAGATCCGGAAGGGATGCGATCACCTATCCCTTCAAGTATCTGGTCAAATGCCTCACCGAAGATGGCAAGAACTCCATCAAGGACGTGCCGGATATCAATTCTATCAAGGACAAGGATAAGCGCACGATGCTCTTCACACACCTTGGGAACAAGTGCTTCAGGATCAGGGATGTATCATTCGGCAAGGGTTTCAAGGATCGCATCGGGATGCTCCCTGAAGAGAAGAAGGAAGGCCATCCGGAATGGAAACGCGTCAGGACCCTGACCGGTTACGAATACAATTTCATATCTGCATTCAACGAGCAGAGATCCATTCAGAGGTTCCAGGAGATATTCGCTGAACAGAATGCAGGAGGATGAGATGTCACGTTATCCGTTCAATGATAGGATCGAGGAATATCTATCGGTCAGATCCAAGGATCCATCGGACAAATCCATAGATATCAATAGGAATCGTCTCCAGAACATCGGCAGGATCATATATCTGTTGAAGGAGAACGGGACGATACAATCTGACAATCCCGTACGTCTTGTTCCAAAGGACATCCGTTGTTTCATCGATGAGCGCAGTGCAGGAGGGGTCTCGGAATCTACTATAGCACGTGATCTGAACTATCTTGATGATTATCTGAGATTCCACCATAACGATGCTGTCGAAGTCTATTTGGATGAGCAGAGGATGAACGATCTGGAAGAGAAGAGAGCATCATCGGAGAAGGCCTTCAGGAAGATATTTCTGAAGGCCTCTAAGGACATCAAGGATCCGCGTCTGGTCAGGGCATATTCGTTCGTCATGCTCGCAATCGTTTTCCGTATCCATCCGGAGAAGCTGCGTAAGGCGAGGATATCCAATCGTTATGAGAACGGGCTGGTTAACAACTACTATATCCTGTACACAGACAGAGAAGGCATGCGTAGGGATGAGCGCTTGGATCTCGAAAGGTTGCCCGCGGTCAGCAGATACATCGACCAGGCATTCGTATTGCAGCCCGTATTATCCAAATTGAGGCCATTATTCCCCTCGTCCAACCCTCTGTTCGATTACATCAGTCCGGAAGAGTCCAGAGAGCTGAAGAGGGTCGTAGAGAAGGATATAGACTGCACATTCGATTACGATTCGTGCTCTCAAACATATCTGAGGATGCTCGAAGAAGATTCCTCAGATCAGAGCAGCAGAACAGTTCCTCAGGAGGTCTGGATGCCTCCTGTGAAGAGATCCCTTCTTGATCGTTTCCTCGGTCGCTGATGTACCGCGAAGGTAGGATGCATCCCAATGATAGCCTGACCGGCGGGCCGGTGCCGTTGGGCCGTTAGGCCCAGGCACGGACCGTCGGCAGGCATTATCCTTTTGCAAGACAGACGTTCGAAAATGGTCGGGCGGCCGAGGCTCTGCCGAGGCCACGGCCCGACCTAGGACGAATCACGCGAGCGAAGCGAAGCGGGATTCGGACTACGACTTGATAGAGATAACCTGAGTTAAAACTGAACAAAGATCGCGAAGCAAAACGATAAGTGAAGTGAGACGAAGGTTATCAAAATCTTAGATTTCGATTGTGACCATTCTACCTGTCTTAAAACCCATTCATAATTGTATATTAATGAGTATATTTGATATATACAATTAAATATCGAATAGTCGATCGTCTTTATGCAATGGACCTGATCATCAGCACTTCATCCGGGAAGCCCATCTACGAGCAGCTGAAGGAGCAGATCAAGGACAAGATCATCTCCGGAGAACTCGAGCCAGGCTATGCCCTCCCCAGCATGCGCGATCTGGCGAAGGTGCTGAAGGTCAGTCTAATCACGACCAAACGTGCATATCAGGACCTGGAATCCGAGGGATTTATTATCACGGCTGTGGGAAAAGGCAGCTTCGTTTCCTCCAATGATATCGGACTCCTCTCGGAATACAAGCTGAAGGAGATGGAGGAGAACCTACATAAAGCTGTGAAGCAGGCGAAACTGTGCAAGGTCGGGTTGGATGAGATGCAGGAGATACTGTCTATGATCTATCAGGAGGAGTCTGAATGACCAAAGGGATCTCGGTAAGGTATCTCAACAAATCGTTCGGCAGGTTCAAACTTCAGAACATAAACGTTGAAATGCCCAGAGGGTACGTCACTGCCATAATCGGTAACAACGGTGCCGGGAAGACAAGTCTTCTCAAATGCATCACCGGTTCCTATGTTCCCGATTCCGGAGTCATCGAATTCGGTGTACCGAAGAAGTACGGCCGTATCGGCGTGGTGTTCGATGAATGCCCTTATCCCCCTACTATGAAGATCGAGATCCTTTCGAGGACCATGAACAAGATTTTCGACGATTGGGACAACGCCAGGTTCGAGGAACTATGCAGAGATTACGGCATCGACAGGTCATCCAAAGTCGGGGCGCTATCGCGCGGAATGAGGATGAAGCTCCAGATCGCGGTCATGCTCTCGCACGGGACCGATTACCTGATCCTCGACGAACCCACCTCAGGTCTGGATCCGGAGGCCAGGGAGGAGTTCCTTGGGCTTCTGAGGGATTATGTCTCCGACGAGGAACGTACATTAGTGATATCGTCACACATGACCTCGGACCTGGAGAAGATAGCGGATCAGATTGTACTCATGATCGATGGAAAGGTCATTCTTTGTCAGGACAGGGTATCCCTGCTAGAGGAATACGGGATAGTGAAGGTCTCCAATGAATCTGCGATAGATGACGGATTCATCATCGGGACTTCCGAGGGAGAGTTCGGCATAACGGCCTTGATCAAGGATAGGAAGACATTCTCCGAATCGCATCCGGACTTGGTGGTCGATGATGCATCTCTGGAGGACATAGTGGTCTATCACATGAAGGGAAGAAGGACATGAGGTCGATGGTTCTGACATTGCGCACGGACCGTGCTTCGATCGCCGCTTGCATAATAGCGGTAGCGTTGTCCTTAGCGATAGCTGTCATCATCGATGCATGTTGGCATCCAGGGACCGGTTTCCGCAAGGCCGCAGCATTCGTGCCGTTCGTGATCCTGTCCGTTCTGATAGCTTTGAATAGCTCCCGTCAGATGTCTGTCGGATGGAATTCCTTCTTGGTCTCTTCAGGAGTCAGCAGAAGAGATGTTGTCGGTTCGTTCTATGCTCCGGCCATCACTGTATACGTGCTGACTGCTCTGGTGACCGTATTGCTATCGACCATTGTATTCCCTGATGAGGAGGTTCTGGGCTGCGTCTGTCTATCGCTGCTGCTTTTATCCATATCTTTAGTGATAGGTCTGATCTCTTTCTCCGATTCCCTTTCATCGCTGGTATCCGACATCCTCGGTGCTGTGACACCCATAGCATTGCTGATTGTGCTTTACCTGATGTCGGAGAAAGCATTCTCAATCGATATGCTCGGATCCGTTTCCTGTATTGTCATCGCAGCCATCCTGCTCCTGTCAGGATGGATTATGTCGAACCGTTTGTTCAGGAGGAAGGACATATGAACCGCTTCCTTTCGGTATGGCTGTCTTCATTGAGCATAAAGGCCCTGACCATCATCGCCATTGCCGCCATTGCAGCAGTTCTTCTGTTCTTTGTCATAGGCGATCCGATCATTATATCCTTGGAGGCTCTGGCCATCGGCATCGGACTTCTGATCTATTTCAGGAGCAAATCTCAAGGGATAGACAGCGGGCTTATCTCCGACTCCAATTTGATGAACAAGAGATACCTATCATTCCAGTTATCCTGCGGGATGAGCAGGAAGGAATACGTCGATTCGTATTCCCTCATGTTCTTTATGATAATGCCACTGGTCTTCATGGTATTCCTGGCTGTGACGTGGTCTGTCGGAGATGGTCTGGAGGAGAAGCTGGTTTTCGCAGCGACGTTGACATTGGTGATGCTCCCGTTGCTATACATCGTCATCTATCACAACATCTGCACGATGACAGGCAGGAATGATTATGGTAGATTCCTGCTGATGATCCTGTTGTTCCTTGTATTGTTCTTCGGAACGTTCCTATGTCTGACGATGCTGAGTAGCTTCCGTTCGTTCGGAGTGTTCATATCGATAACCATATCCTTGATTTCAACTCTCAAGTTAAGAGAATTATCCATAGCGAAAATGTTGGGTGCTGATATTTGATGAGGGCGATTTTATGAATACAAACGTTATTTTTCAAATTACAACGGTTGTACTAGTATTGATTCTAGCAGCTATACTGATTGCAGCCTATGTGATTCCTGAAGGTGATATAGAAACAAAGTTAAATGATGATTTGAAGGACAGTATTCCATTTGATGTTGTAGACGATTATACTGGATCGTCTATGAATGGATCGATAATCACGGCTCATAACGGAAAGGATACTGAAATAACACTGTTAGCACACATCGATATCACTTTAGTGGATGAGGGGCCTGTGCTCATTTATTTGGATAAAGAGCTCCTTGTGAAAAGCGCCATCACAGATTATAACGGCGTAACATCTGGAGAATACATCCTATATGCACATAACGGGGATAGGATCAACTACCTACAAATTGGTTCTTTACATCCTAGATCATTCGATAAGGGTTCGGGAGAACTCGAAGTCGGGTTGATATTAAGCGATCAGTATTCTATTCCGGATGAAGTCTCACTAACCAGATCCGTCGGTAACAAGATCAATGACGATGGAACTTATCAAAACGGTTTAACCACAAAGGATTTTACAATAAAGATCTGGAGTTGATGATATGAAAACGAATATGAAGGTATTTCTCGGTGTAATAGCCGTTGTGGTGATGCTTACTGTACCGCAGGCATTACCCGCTCTTGGCGTATTTGCACAGTCTGGAAATGATAGAGGTCAAATAGGTTCTGAAGTGGACTATGCGTATTCACAGAGTGCGTCGAATTCAGTGCACTATTTTTATGATTATTCATATCACGATGCGTATGCGGCAACATCGATTGGATATTGTACAGGACACGCACTCCATTCTGGAGTATGGATGTATGAGGTCTGGTTCAATGGTGAGATGAATTCCTCGGGCACATACGGTTGGTATAATCATGAGATGTTAATGGCTTCTGCTTTCGATGTAGATGTTACTCAAAACACGTCGGCGTGTGATTTATACGTTGTCAATCAAACCAAACATGTATGGTCTACTGGAGGCGATCTAAGAGATTATGACTACGACCAGTACATCGCAAATTCGATGATTAGTGGAGTGCTTGCGCTCATATCTGCGGCAGGCGGGTCACCTGCATGGACAATCGCTACAACAGTCGCAGGAGCACTTTTGAATGGAGGTTACCACACAAAGACAGTCAACACAAGTTCTCTTTGGTATTTGTGGCAGTGGAGCAATGGTTCCAATGATGCATATGATACTATGTATTTCCGTGCAGATGTTGATAACGGAGCAAGCACCCAAATAACTTGTAATTTCCATGTATTTGGTATGGGGTTCGAGTTATTAACTGCAGGACCGATGGTTTTGAACATATCTGCTCCATCGGTCAGAGGTATTTCTGATCCATATCTGATGACAGAAGAGGATAGGGAGTCATGTGGAATAATCACAGTGAATAAGACCAATGTTGATCAATATTCATCATTACTTCATATTTCTGACGTAGACATAGCGGAGATAAAGGAATCTAACGAGGATTATTTCTACACAATCGGTTCAATCACTTCAGAGACCTTGACTCAGGAAGAGGTTGAAAGAAGGGCTGTAAAAACCTCCGAGTCTATGATTCAGTATCTCGAAAAAGAATATGAATTGTGTCAAAGTGTGATTGATGTTTTCACAGATGCCGTTGATGAGGACCAGGACTATGTCCAAGAGGTGTTATCAAAGCGTCAGAACATTAAAACATGGATTGAGATGGCAATCAATAATCTGAAGGAAGGAGAGGATGCCAGTTCGATAATGGATGACTATAAGAAACTAAAGAATTGATAATAAACCGGGCTTCGATTTTGACAATCGAAGCCCATCTTGTAAATCATCATCTCATTCTGGATGTGAATCTTTGTAGGCTTTCAAGCGAGCTTGCGTCTCAGGACTAATCGGATTCTCTTTCATATACCTGGAAGCGCTGTCAAACACCTCATCCAGAGTCATATCGTCGTAGAGTTCTCTTCTGGCCAGTGTATAGTCCCCTCCATCTTTCATGAGTCCGTAGATGAAGCGCTCGGTATCAACTTTACCGAGTTTATCAACCAGGCATTTCATGCCTATGCTCCTCACCTCTGCATCAGTGTACATTTGTTTCACCTCTCTTCTGTAATGAATTGGACGGGATTTATGATCTTTATTTTATCCGTCTTATGTTTTAGTATACGATCATCCGTCGTTATAAAGTAGTCGCATTTGGACTCTATCGCAGAAGCTAAATGTGCCGCATCCAATGGTTTGATGCCCGTACTCTCAATCTCCTTAGCAAGATCCTTCAGTTTAGGATGCTCGGATTCTTGGACGAGCTCGCACATGTTGGAATCTATGTAATCTTTGATGTGGGATTTGATGGATTCATCCTTCTTATTGTTGTTCTCGTCAAGAAGGAATGATGAAGCCACCAAGTCATACTTTCCCTTCTCGATACGTGATTGGATCTCCATCTTATCCTGGGTCTCCAATTGTATGCGTATCTGTTCCTGCTTATCGTAAGGACGGCTGTAACAGCAATTATCAAGATAGATCTTCACTCAATCATCTCCTTGTTCATCATCCGATTCCGGAGGGATATTGGCCAGCGGATCAAGATCTCTTCTTCCTTCTTCCATCTCTTTCCTCATCTTCTCTATCTGTTCCCTCAGATCCTTTGTGGACTGGTTGCTCTCCAGGAAATTGGTGGTGAGCATTTCATTGGTGTTGTCCATACCCATGATCATTATCAGATATATCGATCCGGCTTTGATGAATTCCTGATGGTTGCGGAAGCATCTGGTGCGTTCCACTATACCATCTATCTGGGCGGCCAGCCCTTTCGGGAGGCTTAGGAGTACGTCCACATCCTTTTTCTTGGATTTCTCTGCTGCGCTCACGACAGCTTTGCGGTACATCTCCGTCCTCTCTTTCATGGATTCATAGTAGAATTCAAGCTTAACGTCTCTGGCCGCATCTTCCTTCTCCTGGAGATACAGCATTATCGAGGCCTCTTCGTTGTTGATGTAATGGACGAACCTCCTGATTCCGTCGATGACGAAGTCTGGCCTGGAGGTGTATGACAGTCCTACAGACATGTCGATGACCATCGCCAGATTGCTAGGCATTCTGACCATTATGCTAGCATTTCTTTTCTCTCCTTTATCTTTTGAGAGTATTCCCAAACAATCCACCCAATACTAGTTAGAGTAAATCAACTACAAAAACTGTTAGTGATAAAAATTACATTTAAATATGTATTTTGTTATAGAACCATTACAAAACAAAGGAGGTTGCGAAATATGACCTACATGGACGAGTGGGAGTACAATCTTTGGCTCTCGCTCCACAGAAAAGAGCTCCCTGAGCTACTAGCAGTCGAACAAACCAGTTCCGAGGAGGTGGGTGAGGATGGCGCGTAGCATGTGCTATCCAGGGACCCGAAATTCGGAGTCAAGGAGTATTGAGAGATGACCGACGACAACATGGAAACCTCGGTCCCCGAGGTCCCGATAGAGGAATCCATGGGAAGGGCCGTGAGCGCAAGCATCTTGGCATCCTTCCTGCGCAATTTTGCAACGACGTATCTGAACAGGGATGAACGCAGGATCTTCTTTGCTTTCCAGAGGTTCGCATCCGACATGGAGAGGAAGGAGATGGAAAATCTGAGGTGCAGGAGATGACGCGTTATCCGTTTACCGACTGCATCAAGGAGTTCATGCCCACACAGCGCGGATATTACGAGGACATAACATATGATTCCGTCCATAGGAAGCTGAAGCATCTGGGAGAGATAGTCGAGAAGCTCAAAGCAGAAGGCTCGCTGACGACATCCAATCCCAAGAAGTTCACTGCCAGGGACATAGACGTCATTGTCGGATACCGCAACGCAGAGGGTTGCGATGCTTCGACCATACGCAGTGATCTCAAGTGCCTTGAAAAGATGCTGCTCTCCTTTGACAACAATGCTGTGGAGCAGTTCAAGATCAAGTATCCTTCGCACTTTCCCGTGAAGCACAGCAGACGCCACGATCCCCTCGAGCAGGATCAGGTCGATCGCATCCTTTCCAGAGCGAAGGAGATCTCTCCCCTCGATTGGAAGATGACTGAGGGGTATGCTCTCGTGACCCTTGCCATCTGTACCGGGCTCCGCCCCAAGGAGCTCAGACAGATGTACGTGTACAATGTCCATATCGGAGTGGATTCAGGAGAGATCTATGCGGAACATGTCAAGGGAGAGGGCACATATGGTTCTCCCAGGTGGATCCCGATACATCCGGATGGATTGGAGATCCTCAGCAACTATCTCAATGCGAGGAGGATGAAGCTCGAGATGGCCCATAAGAAGTCCGATGCACTGTTCCCGCCTCTTAGGGGGCAGGGTGAGTTCATCGGTTACAATCAGATCGAGAAGCTCAAACTGGCGGTGGAGAAGGATGTAGGTGAGAAGTTCGATTACCGTACTTGTCGCCGTACCTTTGGTCAGGTGGCGATAGACGAGGGTCATGACATACACAATGTGTCCAAGGTCCTTGGTCATTCTACCATCGTTACCACGCAGCGTCACTATTGTGACAAGAGCGAGCACAGCGCCTGCCGTGAGATGATGGAGAAGTGGAGAAAGGATGATCCGCTGACTCAGAGACTCATCCAAGAGGGGCATTATCGATACAGGTAATGCCCTCTTGGGCAACCATTTCCTAAACGGGTTAGATCATGAATGTTTTGTACTAATGTACACGAAAATCGGAGGATACGGAACAACGTCCAGCAAAACGATAGAACTTTTTTCGGAGTATCTGGCTGAACAAGTGGCGGGCCTGAAGGGATTCGAACCCTTGGCACCTCGATTAAGAGTCGAGTGCTCCACCTAGCTGAGCTACAGGCCCACTGAGTGAATCCACGTTAGTGACTTCTTATAAATAAAGATATCCGTCAAACAGCTGTATAGGCAACGCCCACATCGGGACGCTGAACGTCTCATATGTATAGGGAAAAGTTCGTATTCCTCTAAACAATTATCTGTTCTTACAATCTTTGACATATGTCCTTAATCATTTTTATACGATGATGAAGTAGTTCGTCTTGCCTAACTTACACTGTTTCTGCAAGAAATCGTGCAATTTCGTCTCACGACGGAATAGGTCCGCGTATATTGCGGCATTACGGTCGGTGGGTAGGGGCATCGTCATGATGCGTCTGCCTTCCCGGTCCCCTGGTCCTTCTGGTCCCGGGTAAGTGCCCGTGGTATCGTGGAGTGGTGTCAGGTCACGGCGACGTCCGGTCGCATGATCGGATGGGGTTCGAGTCCCCTATGACCCCACATGCCGCGCATCTGTGCGGCGTCTCGCGTGAAGGTCCGGTCCCGTATCGGTCCCACGGAGACAGGCTAGCGTGTAACCCGGTTCATCCCGGTGTCTCGTGGCCATACCCAGCGTGTAGACGGTGCCGGTCAACGGTCCCGTTCCACGTGGGCGATCAGCGTGTATCGTCCTTTGGCGACACGTGATCAGCGATCAGCGTGAATCTCCGTTCATCCGGGTATCTCGTGATCGTAGTCGGAGGCGTGTAACCCGGTTCATCCCGGTACTCGGTCCGACCTGACCCCGGTGGGCACCAGCAATGGTGGGCGGTTCGACTCCGCCATCCGTTTCTGATTTTAACGGGCAATGCATCCAAGAACCGATAATATGACGATCGACTGGTCACTCAGCGATGATGGGATCCTCTGCATAACGGGAGAAGGTCCGATTGCGGATTATCACGTCGATTATGCTGATAAGGTCGATACACCTTGGAGGAACACCGGTGTCAAGCGCGTCATCATCTCCGAAGGAATAACCAGGATTGGGGAGAATGCGTTCTTCGGCTGCTATTTCATGACATCTGTCGTCATACCTTCTACGGTCGAATCGATAGGGAGAAGGGCGTTCCATTTGTGCACCTCGCTCAGGAACATCTCAGTCGATGCCTCAAATGAGCACTACCGTTCCAAGAACGGGTCCCTCTATGACCGCAGGGTCAGGACCCTCATAAGATATGCCAGCGGAAGGATGGCTAGGGAATACCACGTACCAGGGTCCGTGACGAGAATCGATGATGATGCATTCAGCCGCAGTATGCATATCTGGAGGGTCCATATGGGCCCCGGGATCAGATCCATCGGCAGCGATGCATTCAGCCACTGTCAGTCATTGGTCATGGCGGACATCCCTGTCAACGTATCGTCGATCGGTGAGGGGGCGTTCAGGGATTGCAGGTCATTGCCGAGCGTCCGTATCCCGGACGGAGTGAGAAGGATCAAGAGGTCTACATTCAGCGGATGCAGCTCCTTGGCATCCGTAAGTCTTCCGAAAGGGCTCACGGCCATCGGTGATTCTGCATTCCTCAAGTGCTCATCGCTGACATCAGTCTCAATCCCTGGCACAGTGTCATGTATAGGCGATTCTGCTTTCCGTCGTTGCGGAACCCTGACCAGGATCGCCATCTCTTCCGGGATCAGGAGGATAGGCGCGTTCGCATTCGAGAATTGCAACTCCCTTACATCTATCAGTATTCCCGACAGCGTGACATCCATCGGCCAGTGGGCGTTCGCCAGATGTTCATCGATGAGGAGGGTCCGTATGTCAAGGTCCATCGATTCGATACCCAACGGAGTCTTCGGTCACTGTCCATCCCTGAAGGATATGGATGTGCCCGAAAAGGTCGTACGCATCGGCGATTCAGCTTTCTGGGGATGTTCATCATTGAGCAACGTAACTCTCGGAAAGGGGTTGGAAAGGATAGGGGACGACGCGTTCCATGGCTGTGTTTCCCTCACCTCTGTCAGTCTGCCAGAGAGCGTATCGCGTTTGGGGAAGGCCGTCTTCTCCGATTGTACTTCGCTGAGTAGCATCGGCATCCCGAAGGGGGTAGCCGTATTGAGAAGAGCCGCATTCAGCGGTTGCAGTTCTCTTGAGACCATGAATATCCCTGCGGAATTGGGATCGATAGAGGATGACGTATTCGACGGTTGTCCCCTTCTGGGATCCATATGTGTGGAAGAAGGTAACCGCAGGTTCGCATCACCGGACGGGGTATTGTTCGATAGTGGCATGACCAGGCTCCTGCGTTATCCTCCGGCCAAGGAAGGCGAGGTATTCATCGTCCCCGAAGGTATCTCCGAGGTATGCAAGAGCGCATTCTCCGGATGCCGTCTGAAGAAGGTCGTTCTGCCTGACAGCGTGGCATCGATAGGGATGTCCGCTTTCGCGTCATGTTCCGATCTGGAAGAGGTCATCCTTCCGAAGGGATTGAAGAGGATCGGCATCAGGGTGTTCGCAGGTTGTGCGTCATTATCATCCATCCATATCCCGGATACAGTCACAAGCATCGGGAAGGAGGGTTTCAAGGATTGTTTGTCCTTGGCATCCATCGATCTGTCCGGCATATCAGAGTTGGATTGGGGTACCTTCGAGAACTGCAGATCCCTGACAAAGGTGTCGATCCCGGGGTCGGTCAAGGTCATCGGGATCAATGCATTCTAGGGGTGTTCATCCCTTGTATCCGCGGATCTGCCTGCTCATATGGGAGGCATCGGAGATGGGGCATTCAGAGGATGTGGTTCATTGGAGGATATGACTGTGCCGGATGGGATAACCGTACTCGGAGAGGATACCTTCTCTGGTTGTTCATCATTGAAGAGTGTCACCATACCCGGGACGGTCACCGGGATCAGGAAGAACGCCTTCAGGGATTGCATCACCCTATCGTCGATCGTCATACCGGATTCCGTACAATCCATAGGCGACAGCGCATTCGAGGGATGTTCATCGCTCAGGATCGTGGAGATGCCCGATTCCGTCACCGAGTTGGGAGGAGGATCGTTCTGCAGATGCTCTTCACTTGAGAGGATTGTTCTATCCGATGGGATCATGGAGTTGAAAGGCGGTACGTTCGCCGCATGCAGATCGCTGAGGGATGTATCTCTCCCCAGAGGACTCAGGCACATCAGGGACGGAGCCTTCGCCGGATGTTCCTCGTTGGAATCGATGGAATTCCCGGACACCATCAGGAGGATAGGCGATAACGCATTCCGCGGATGCACATCCCTCGGGAACGTACCGAAGGATGTCCGATCCGCACTCAAGTAGATTTTATAGGTCCGTCGGCCGATACGATGGTATGGATGAGGGGATCAGACTGACCGCTGCGTCGCTGTTCTGCGGATGCGGTGGATTGGACCTCGGTGCAGAGGGCGGTTTCGATTTCCTCGGAAGGCATTACCGTGACAATAGGATCGACGTGGTCTATGCCAATGAGATCAACGAAAGGGCCGCAAGACTCTACAGGGAGAATTTTGGCAGGTCCCCCGACTGTCGTGACATCCGTACCGTAGATTCGAAGGACATCCCCGATGTAGATATCGTGATGGGCGGTTTTCCATGTCAATCGTTTTCCGTCGCAGCGGAAGGTGACAAGAGGCTCGGGATCAAGGACGAGCGTGGTCAGCTGTTCTTCGAGATGTGCCGCATAATCATGGACAAGCGTCCGAGATGTTTCGTCGCCGAGAATGTCAAAGGCCTCCTCACCGCCAACGACAGCGAGGCATTCCCTCTGATCATGTCGGAATTCAGGAAATGCGGATACCGTCCAGTCTGTACCGTGATGGATGCTTCATATTACGGAGTGCCCCAGAAGAGGGAGAGGGTGATCATAGTCGGGATTCGTGACGACCTCCCATACGATTTCGATTTCTCGTCCATCCAGTTCAGCAGGCGGAAGGTCCCGTTATCCGCGGTGTTGGAGGATGATGTCCTGCAGAAGTACCATTACAGTGCGGAATCCGTGAGGAAAGCGGAGGGAGGCAGGGTGAGGAAGTTCCGCGTACAGGATGTGGAGGGCCCATGCATAACGATAGGCTCACACATATGGAAGACCTCGCTGAACAGTTCCGATCCCGTGCTGAAGTCAGGGGACGGATACAGGCGTTTCACCCCCAGGGAGGTCGCCAGGATACAATCGTTCCCAGATTCATACGAGCTAGTCGGCAAGGAGACCTACCAGTACCACGCCCTCGGCAATGCGGTACCTCCTGTCCTGGCATGGCACATATTCGATGCGATCGGAAGGTTGTTGAATCCGGATTGAAAGACCAATGTCGCCCCAATAGGACTCATATGGTCATTCAACTGAGGAACGCATTTTCCTTCTGCTGATTATCTCTGATAGGAATGTTGATCCCAGGATCAATGCCGCACCGGTCCATCCTATCCATCCGAGGTCCTCATGCAGTATTATCACACTGAGGAAGAGGCTCAGTACGGGTTCGATGTATCCGTACATGACCGCATCAGTGGCATCGAGGAATGCGAGCGATCCGAAGTACAGGGTGAAGGCGATGGCCGTCTGGAACACCGCGATTATGACTACCAGTACGATCGATGTCGTGTCGACCTCCAAGGTACCGAAGTCGATGGTGAACAGACAGTACACCGCGATGACTATGCCTGCGATCAACAGCTGGACGAACGTTCTGTCGTAGGATCCGATGCTCTTCAGCTTCTTGTTGAACACAACCAGTCCGGTGTAGAAGACCGCGGCCATCACTCCGCAGAGGATACCATAGCTGTTGATGTTCTCG
>JAFUHJ010000071.1 GCA_017468935.1 Candidatus Methanomethylophilaceae archaeon | reverse complement strand
GAATGAAACTGTATGTCACGGAGGCATCGTTTGAGAGCTTCCTGAAGAACATGAAGGTGTTCGGACCTCCGGCGGAAGGATACAGATGGTGCTGCAAGACCAACAAACTCAGTGCCATAGCCGCAGCGGAATCCGATATCTTCCCCAACGGTTCCGTCCAGTTCATAGGTCAGCGCAGATACGAGTCCAGGAACAGGATGCGCAACGGGAAGGTCTTCAGGAACCAATGGATTCCCAACCAGGTCGCGGTCGCACCCATCCAGGATTGGAACGCACTGCATGTTTGGTTGTATATCCTGATGAGGAAGCAACCGTTCAACCCGAAATATGAGCAGCACATGCCCCGCATAGGATGCATGCTGTGCCCGTTCATGTCCCTCGCAGAGATAGAGATGAACAAGGGCACCAACGAGAAGTTCGACAGATGGTACAATGCCATCGAGGAATACGGCAGATCCAGAGGCATGCCGGAGGAGTGGATGAAGTACCACCTATGGAGGTTCAGAGAGCTCCCTCAAGCGGTGTACGACGAGGTCGGCCCCCTTTGCGGCAAGAGCTACGAGGAACTGACCAAGCGCACCCTGCCCCCTGTGAGGCCTCCCCTCAAGCTGAAGATGCAGGAGGGATTCTCCCCTTGCGTTCTGGGATACAGCGTGGAAGCGGGACTCTCCCGCCCGGTGGATGTCAACAGACTGTACGGGTTCTCGAAGATACTTGGCAAGAAGACCGAACTGGAAGAGGACTCTTATCTCGCCATAGGCGACCTCACTGTCTACGCTGAAGGAGCGATAATCTCCAAGGGAGGGGACCTCAAGGAAGTGAAGAGGTCCATCCGCACCGTGTTCGAGATCCTGATCAAATCGGAGGAATGCTGCGGATGCAAACAGTGCTCCACCAGATGTCCGACAGGGGCCCTCACGCTGGTGGATGAGAAGGTAGAGATGGATCCTTCCAAGTGCATCTCGTGCCAGAAGTGCCTGTGCACCTGTCCGTCGCTGAAGTACTCCACCGACTGAATCATACTTACCGGGGCGTTCAGCCCCGTTCTTGAGATGATATCACAAAAAGGATGACGGTGTGGCAGGAGCCACACCTGTCAGGGTTTCACTGCTCCTCGAAAGGACCCTGGTCGGGATCGATTCCTTCCTGTTTGAGCTGGATTGTGGTCTTCGCCCTGATGGTGAGACCGACGAGACCTGCGATCAGGATGATCGCACCGCCTGCGATGAATCCGAAGTCGACGGAGTTCACGAACGCCTGCAGGATCGCGTTGGACACGTCGTCCATTCCCTGCATGAGGTATCCGATGACGGGACTGATGAACTCGGTGGCCTTATCTGTCACACCGGGGTAGTCCGCATACTCTCCGAGCTGGCCTACGTAGTAGGAGTTGATCAGCATGGTGAACACAGCGGTTCCCAGAGCGGTACCCATGGACCTGAGGAGGTTCACTGCGGAAGTGTTCATTCCCAATTCCCTTGGATCGGAACTGTTCTGGACGGCTGCGAACACAGGCGTCATCATGCATCCGAGACCGATTCCCAGCACGAACTGCGCCACGCAATACATGTCGATAGGCTTACCAAGGATAGCATAGAACGGTTCCTCAGCACTTGCGACCACGGCATCCACCTGGAGCGTGGAGAACAGGAACAGTCCGATGAACACGATGACCGGACCGATAACGAGCCACGGCCTGTATCCGGTCCTCTCGCACAGACTTCCCGATGTCATGGCGGTTATCATCATACCGACAACGAGGAACAGGGTGTAGTAACTCGATGTCAATGTATCCAATTCGAACAGGATGAACGTACCGAAGTAACCGGCGAAGGTCATGGCACCCATCATGCCTATTCCGAAGAGCAGCATGTAGAATCCGCCGGCTATGACCGTACGGTTCTTCAGGAGCTTCGGCGCAAGG
>JAFUHJ010000006.1 GCA_017468935.1 Candidatus Methanomethylophilaceae archaeon | reverse complement strand
GGCTGCCTGCAAGTTCTCTGGTGTGAGCTCTTCTGAAAGGATCTTGGAGCTGGCCTCGCCGATGTCAACTCCTCTTGCGAGAAGGAAGGCATTGCCGGCGAGTCCTGTGAGGATCACCGTATCCGCGGTGTTGTTTCCGAGCACACGGTCGATCATTATGGACACATCTCCGAACTTGGCCCCTCCGAGGATGAAGACCGAAGGTCTGCGGGGTGTCTCGAAGATCGCCTTCAGTGCGGACATCTCCTTGGCCATGAGCCTTCCGGATGCGGAGGGCACCTTCGCCGAGAAACCGACGAGGGAACACTGAGACCTGTGGGATGCTCCGAACGCGTCGCACACATAGTAATCGATGAGTGGAGCGAGCTTCTGTACGATCTCGCCTTCCGAGTGCATCATCATATCGCCCTTGGCGGTCTCGCTGTCGATCGCCCTTACGTTGCCCAGCAGGAGCGCCTGTCCGGGCTTGAGGTTCTTGATCGCCTCCATGGCGGAATCGCCCAGGACATCATCCACGTACTGTACAGGAGCGTTGAGATGCTTGGAGAGATGCTCTGCATGCTGCTGGAGGTTGATGAAATCCCACTTGTCCTTCCTGCTCTGGTGGGCCAGTATGATGAGCTTGGCCTTCTTTCCCATCAGTTCCCTGATGGTTGGTACGACCCTCCTTATCCTGGAATCGTTGACAATCTGCAGGGTCTGCTTGTCAAGGGGACAATTGATGTCCACCCTCAGGAGGACGGTCTTGTCCTTGTATACGAAATCCTCGAGCGTGTTGAAGTCCTTGGACATGTCCGAACCTTCACTGAGATATTCCCATCGCCTTGTTCGTCTTAACCTGGGATGCTGCCGCGTCCTGCTCCATCTTGCACATGGACCTGATACAGTCGATGTTCTCCGGGATCACATCGGATTCCTGGTGGACGGCCTGGTAGTAGTACAGCGTGTTGCCGACTACCTTCACTCCGTCCTCCCATACGATGATCTCGTACATGTCGGACCTGTCGCGTCCCAGTTCCCTGGCGAGCTCCATGATGTTGGCGGTGCTCTTGATGCCGTCTTTGCTCTTGACGAGCCTTACGCGGGGTGCGCTCCTGAATATGTCGAGCACATCCTGAGTGGTGATCTCCTGATCCAACTGGACGACCACGGTGTGAACGTGCATCAGGGTCGTGGATGCCTTCACTGCCATGGTGTTGATGTTGAGCCAGGGCATGATGCTCTGCACATCGGGCCCGTGGTGGGTGGGAAGCTTGACGGAGGGTTCCAATCCATTGATGGGCCCGTTCTTGGCATCCCCGGGATCCGCCGCACGTCTTACGATGGTGACGAAGGCGTTCTTGATCTTGTACTTCTTATCGAGCGGGTTCAGAGTCCTCAAGAGTCCGGTGGTGTTACATGATACCACGCGAGAGAGCTGTGCTCCCCATGACTCCGAATAGTTAGCGGTAGAGTTGAACGAGATACCTGTGAGGGCGTGGTCCTCTCCTCCCTGGAAGATGGCCTTCACGCCTGCGGCCTGGTATTTGGCCTTGTATTCCTCTCCGACATTACCAGGCGTGCAGTCGACGATTATGTCGACGCTCTTCAGCAGATCGTCTATGGTACCCTTGACCTC
>JAFUHJ010000005.1 GCA_017468935.1 Candidatus Methanomethylophilaceae archaeon | reverse complement strand
CTTCTGGACTACATGTCCTCGGACGAGGATCCGCTGGTGAAGATCGCTCTAACCCACTGCCAGTTCGAGGCCATACATCCGTACAGGGACGGCAACGGCCGCATAGGGAGGCTGCTGATAATGCTGATGCTGGCGAAGGAGGGACTCCTGATCTATCCTGCCATATATCCGAGCGAATACTTCGACAGGAACAGGGGCCTCTATATCGACGGATTGTTCGATGTGAGCTCCAAGGATATGTTCGAGGAGTGGTTGACATTCTTCATCAAGGCGCTGAAGGATCAGGCGGACGGCACCATGGCGATGATCCGCAATCTCCAGGAGTACCGTAAGAAGCTGGAGGCGAAGTATCATAGGTCCTTGATAACCGTAAAGGCGGTGGGGCTGCTATTCGAGAACCCGTACATAACCATAGCCGATGTTGCGGAAAGATGCGAAGTATCGGCCACGACCGCCGCCAAGATCCTTTCGGACCTGGAAGGGGACGGAGTGGTGAGGGAGGTATCCGGAAGGAAGAGGAGGAAGCTCTACCTGGCGGACGGGGTCATGGAGATCCTTGGCAATAGGTGATGGTTTCCAGAACTGTCCGAATCTCTGTCATGGGCATCTTTTCACCATTCCATGTTACCGTCAATCTGCATACATGTCACTCCATCCGATCAAAGGTGCGGTCATATGGATCGCAGTGACCATGAAGGCCTGTATCATATCATTAGCAGAATCGCCAAAAAGGGAAGTCCGGCGCCTGCCAGACTCCTTATACATGGCAGACGCCGGAACCGAATTGGTAGGAGGTGAAGCGATGCTTCGCATCTGTATGGAGCCCCATGCCAGTGGCTTCCGTCTGACGATTGAGAACGATGAGTTCAAGATCGTCATCTCCTACAGATGTACAATCTGCTTGGGGATATAAAAATAGGCGAAGGATCAGAACAGCATTTCGAAGGAACGGTCCGCCGTATCATAAGTCCATGCTGTCCCTAAGCAGTCACTCCTCCAGCATCCAATCGACGGCGTTGACCACATTTATGCCCTTCTCGTCCCCCAATCCGTATCTGTCCAGGGTCAGGATCGTCTTGGTGTAGTTGTCCTTCGGACGCAGAAGCGGTCTCGTCTCCCTTGCCATGGTCTCTTCCGAGGAGAGTCTCTGACAGACCTGTATGTACTCTATGTCATCGTATCTGGATGCGATGAAATCTATCTCCGCGTCCCTGTAGCTCCCGATGCGCACATCGTATCCGCGCCTCAGCAATTCGACGTACACCAGGTTCTCCAAGGGCTTGCTTATGTCCCTCCCGGCTGTCAGCCCCAGGACGGCACCTCTCATGCCAAGGTCCGTCACATAGTATTTCCCGTTGGTCTTCAGCAGTTTCTTCCCGACCATGTCGTAACGTTGGCAGGGAAGTATCAGGAACGCTTCCTTCATGGCCTCGATGTAGTGGGAGACGGTCGGATCGTTCATGCCCAGTTCCTTTGCGATCGTAGCGGTGTTCGTCAGATTCCCGATGTTAGAGTACAGGAATCTGATTATAGATTCGACCTTGGACGGATCGCTGGCGTTCACATGGCGTAGCACATCATTGATTACCACGGTGCTGTACACCGCTTGAAGGTAATCCTTTGCGTACCTCTCTCCCCTTTCTGGGTCCACTGCTGGCAGGCCCCCGTAACTCAGATAGTCCGTGAATGCCTCATCCCCGTCCTTGTATCCGTGGAGCGTCATGAACTCCCTGAGCGATAGAGGGAACACCTTGATCTCGACATGCCTTCCGGATATACGGGTGGCGAGCTCAGACGAGAGCAGATCAGAATTAGATCCAGTCACATACACGTCGCAGGAACCCATGGCGACCAGGCCGGCCAGTGAAGCTTCCCATCCGTCCACATTCTGGATCTCGTCGAAGAAGACGTAGGACAGACGATCCCTTGGTACCCTGTCGATTATCACGGCGTTCAGCTGTTCGCTGTTGCGGATGGTCTGGTTCACAGGGTCGTCGAAATCGATGAACAGGATGTCCTCCTATGGGACGCCCGATTCCATGATCTCTTTGCAGCACATCTCCAGCAGGACAGATTTGCCGCAGCGTCTCATGCCCGTGATGACCTTCACGACGTCCGTATCATCTCTGCCGGCACGGAGCTGTTCAAGATAGCGTTCCCTTTTGATGTATCTGTCCATGGTATAGAATTTACAAAATAATATTTATCAATTTTTGAATTTTGTATATGATACATAAAAATAAAATTAATTGTAATATATTTGTATTAATTGGCTCCATCGCACTTGGTATTGTATTCAGGGTACAGTGATCATGAGAACCGTCCGATGAACGGTGGGTCTGCCATCTCGGAGAAAAGAGGAACGGCACAGGTAGAGATTGCTGTAACGAAGAGT
>JAFUHJ010000070.1 GCA_017468935.1 Candidatus Methanomethylophilaceae archaeon | reverse complement strand
TGAGGAGTATGTCCTCGACCTCATCCTTGTTCTCCTCGAGGACATCCTTCTGCGACGGCAGCGTCTCCAAGATTGCTGCATTCCCGGAAGTGCGCACCCTAATGTCCTTCAGACCCAGCATCCTGACGCCTTTCTCGGCACGCTCGGTGCGGACGAGATCGTCCACGGTAAGTGCGGTACCAGTAGGGATACGGGTCGCCAGGCAGGAATCCGAAGGCATGTCCCATATCGGTATGGATGCGGCCTTGGATAATCTGCGGATATCCGGCTTCGTCAGACCGCATTCCTTCAGCGGCGACCTTACCCCGAATTCCTCCAGGAACCTCATCCCAGGCCTGTTGGAAGGGTCGTCGGATGCGTTGGTCCCATCCATCATATAGGCCCTGTCGAATCCCTTGACCTGATTCCACATCGCGGTGATCATCCTCTTCTTGCACTGATAGCAACGGTCCTCTCCGTTAGCGACCACTTCGGGGACTGTGAGGATGTTGTCCTCCACGAAAGATGGTGTGAATATGTAACGCTGGCACAGGTTCTCTGCATTGACAAGTTGTGCCACTGTCTGGAAACCTCCCGTATAGAACACCGGGATCATATCCACATCCAGTTCTCTGCAGACGTACATCAGGTACGTGGAGTCGACTCCTCCTGAGAACGCCAGTGCGGGACGTGGGTTCTTCTCGAAGAATTCTGCCAGATTATCGGGTATCGTTTCCATGCTAACACTCTTGCTCGTATCGCTACCTCTTATTTTAGACATCGCGTGCGTCACTAGACTGACCGCAGATTGATAGAATCGCAATCCTATTGCTGCTCATAAAGTGCGGATATCATAATCAAGGAACAAGGTGGAAGAGGGGTGGCCCCTCTTCCGTTTTATCTGAAATCAGACAGAACTTTGCTGTTTCTTATGGAGGTAGTAAGCTATGGCCACGATGACTATGACAGCGCAAACCCCTATCGCGACATAAAGCAGGAGATTATCATTATTTGATTGATCCCCGGCACTGTTCTGGAGATACAGGTAATTATCCCCGTTGCCCGTCCATACAGTCCCTCTCAATTGGTCAATATCAAGGTCGTTGAAGTCGTGTTCTTGTCCGTCGATGACGAATATGCATGTGATTGCATTTCCACCGATTTTTTTCACATTGCTGCTGATTTCCAAATACTCGAGAGGCCCGACCATCGCGAAGGCTTCTCCGCCCACCTCTTTGCATGAAATAGTTACTCTCTTCAATGATCCAATGCCTTCGAATGCCCCCCACCCCACGTATTCCAAAGTCTCGGGGAGAACTAGATCGTGCAAAGACCCGCCGCTCAAAAAGAATCCATTGTCCCCTATTTTCTTCAAAGAGGCAGGTAAGGTGAGGGAAGCTAGATAGCAATAGCCGAATGCGGTAGGACCGATTTCTTCCAGACCCTCCGAGAAATTGATTGTTTGAATGTACTGGCTGATAAATGCGCACTCCTTGATCTTCTTGACGGAACCATCGAAGGTCACCGTTTCAATTTTTGCTCCACCCTCATCATCGACATAAGCAAATGCCCTCTTACCGACACAGGTTACTCCGCCCTTGATCTCGACATTCTTCACATTGGGCCATCCCACAGCCTTCCTCCAATTCGGTTCCTCGCCGGCGTCATCGTAGTCATCCATATCCGCTTTGTCTTTGCCTTCCTTTGGAGTGATCGTCATTGTGTCGCCTGAGATCACCCAATGGACGTCACCATCGTTGCCCTCTTCGACAGTCTCCTCAGCAATAAGGCCGTCTGCAAAAAGAGGTACCAAGGCAACCGCCATCATGACAGCTGCACAAACTACCGCGATCCTGATTGGACGATGGTTCTTCTCAACATTTTCATTCTCAGTTGTGGCGTACATATTAGCACCCGGTGTGATTTAGATACCGAATTGAATTATTTATTATGACCGCGTGATTGTCAGCATATGTACCACTATGCGCTCTCATAGGCCCCTGGACAGTCTTTTGAGGCGCGCATACACTTCTATGTAGCCCCTTTATATACGTTATAAACATCCCCGACTACAGTGAGACGTTTAGCCTCACAAACGGAAATGTGCCGTCAAAGGTGAATCCGTAAAGGTGATAAAATGAGCGAAGAGACTCAAGAGACACGCCCGGTCAACGGGAAGAGCATGTACAGCTACATCGCTGATGCATGGGACGTACCTGAGAAATCCTACGTCAAGGCATTGAACTACGAGCGCAGAATCCAGTGGAGGAAGGAAGATAACTTCGTCCGCGTGGACAAGCCCACCCGTCTGGACAGGGCCAGAGCACTCGGATACAAGGCCAAGCAGGGATACGTCATCGTCAGGGCGAGGGTAAGGAAGGGATCCTTCCGCAAGAGAGCCATCGTCACAGGTAGGAGAGCAAAGAGGAAGGGAATCAACCAGATCATCACCGGCAAGAGCATCCAGAGGATGGCCGAGGAGAGGACTGCGAAAAGATACCCCAACCTCGAGGTTCTGAACTCCTACTGGGTTGGAGCAGACGGACAGCAGGAGTGGTATGAGGTCATCCTCGTCGACCCCGCACACCCCGTCATCAAGGCCGACCCCAAGATCAACTGGATCTGCGAGAAGACACACACCAACCGTGTCTACCGCGGAAAGACTTCCGCCGGACAGAAGGGACGTGGAATGAGGCACACCGGAAAGGGTGCTGAGAAGGCCAGGCCCTCGGTCAAGGCGAACCAGAGAAGGATCAAGTGATCTGACTTACGTTCAGTATAAACGCTTTAACCGCCCATTTCGGGCGGTCTCCTCCTTTTCTTGAATTCTGTGACTTTGGACAGACTGCAGTCCCGACATGTCATGTATTAACTTGATCATACGGAGACTGGCAGAGGTCTGGGAGGATCCCTTGAACCGCGTGCCATGATCCTGCGATAGAAGTACGTGAGTACCAAAATGACAGCTATGGTCACGAAGGCCATGACCAATGCCTCGGCGAATGGCAGCGGGATGTTATAGTCGGTACCCAACGTGACGAACGGTGCGATCAGCATCTTGCACACGAGCATATGATACAGATACAACGGCAACACCTCCTTTCCCATATGCAGGAACAGACTGTTCCAGAGGGGAAGCCTCAACAGGATCGCCGCGAGGAAGAGCTGTGTGATACCGCACGAGAGCGACGTCGCCGCAAAGGTGAACACACTGAATATACCGTAATCGCCGATCTTTCCAAGAGTGATATCGGTATCCGCTGGG
Source organism: Candidatus Methanomethylophilaceae archaeon (assembly GCA_017468935.1). Classification (GTDB taxonomy): domain Archaea; phylum Thermoplasmatota; class Thermoplasmata; order Methanomassiliicoccales; family Methanomethylophilaceae; genus Methanoprimaticola. The sequence continues at coordinate 4,144 of JAFUHJ010000070.1, read as the reverse complement.
AACAGGATAAGTGTCAATCCGGTGAAGATTGTTGCGACGAAGAGCCCGATCCAATAGCGCTTATCGCGAAGTCCGTTCTCCAGGAAGTGCGCGAAATTGAATTTCCTCAGAAGAGCCCCTACCATCAGGAATCCGGCGAACATCGGTACCATGTGGATGTAGAACGGCGTCTGAAGGTGCACGAACTCGATGTATGCCGATGTTATGAGGAAAAGTACCGCTATCGTAGCAACCAGCTTCCTCCAGTCACCGATCACGCGATCGATGAGCGCGAAGAAGATCAGGTACGCAAAGCACAGCACGCCGAGGTAATACATCTGGGTGCTCACGTAGAAAGGCGCCGGCACATCGATATACGGGATGAATTCCGGAGATGTGAAATCGACGAAGGCATAACCCTTTCCCAGGATTGATGCCAGGAGCGTATCGATGAGGTCGTATTGGGAGAGATCGTACCCGAGCACCATCAGGTACAGGTACATTACCACTGTCATCAGGATCGTCATGACGATGAAGATCGTGAATAGCGGCACCACGCGGGACCTCACATTCTCGAGATAGGACTTGCCGGGTTTGTAGAAATAACCGGAGATGACGATGAACATTATCAGCCCGGAGAACATGAACTGAACAATGGCAGATGGATCGCCAGTATGGCCATCCGTACCGTTCTGAAGAAGTACCAAATGGGTGATGATCACGCCCATTATGGCCATACCTTTGTAGAGATCTAGGATACCTATACGGCCTGACCCAGTGATCGTCGGTTCATCATCTGGCATAGTTTCGGTTAGTAATCGCATACTACACTAATAAGCTATTCGAGAAAATTCATATTTGGTCAATGACTTCCACGGGACCATGAAAACTAGAGATATATTGATCATTGCCGCCGCTGCGGTGGTGATCGTAATGCTATGTTCCTTCGCGGTCCATAATGATTCCGGTAAGGACGATGACGAAGGATACATAGGCATCATTGGTGCCATGGATGTCGAGGTCGACGGACTCAAGAGCATCATGGATGTCGAGAAGGTCGAGACAGTCGCAGGAATGGAGTACTACATGGGTACCCTCCACGGAGACAAGATCGTTGTGGTCAAATGCGGTATGGGAAAGGTCAACGCAGGCATCTGCGCCCATACCATGATCAACAAATTCCATGTGAAATGCATCATAAACACTGGTGTGGCGGGATGTCTTGACAGCGGCCTCGACATCGGCGACATCGTCATCTCCACCAAGGCCCTCCAGCATGATTTCGATGTGACCCCTCTCGGATTCAAGAAGGGGGAGATCCCCTATACGGGACTCGTGGAATTCCCTGCTGACAGGGACCTCATCGACAAACTGCACCATGCCATCAACACCTCCGTCATCGGTATCACGGTCAAAGAAGGGGTCATCTGCACAGGCGACCAGTTCATCAACACCATCGAACAGAAGGAGCGCATCCTCAATGATTTCGGCGACGGATTGTGCTGCGAGATGGAAGGCGGAGCTATCGCACAGGTCTGCTATCTCAACGATGTGCCCTTCGTCATCCTGAGGTGTCTGTCCGACGATGCGGAAGGATCCGCACCCGAGGATTATCCTGCATTCGAGAGGATGGCCGCCATGAGGAACATAGTTGTCCTCGAGCACATGCTCAAGGAATTCTGAACCTTTTGAAACTTCAAAGACCGGCGGAGATATCCCTGTAAAGTGCGGAGACCTCTTCGTCGGTCATACCTACCGTCGGGAAGAAGACCGGAAGCTCGTATTGGGAGACATCTACGGAATCCAATCCGTTGAGGTCCGTCCCCATGACGACACCAAGGATCCTCTTCTGATCGTCCTTATTCTCGTCGTATCTCCTCAGGTATGTATCATATTGCATAAGGACCGAGAAATCGCCGTCACCTGCCATCAGTGCCCTGCATCCGCGCTTCATCATCAGCCATGCGGAGACTATGCTCCTCTCCGATCCGTCGATATATGCGATGACCTTACCCTGCGTACCGATGGGAAGACCTGCGTGGCATCTCACATAATCCTGGAAGATGAAGGCACGGTTATCACGGGCCTCCACGAAGAATGTCACGTCGGGATCTGTGAGATCGACCTTGACACCCTTGTCCTCGTTGGCAAGGAATATGGCGGATCCGATCTCCCTGCCCATATCGAGACTGGTGTATCCCTGGGAACCCTCACGGCGTGCCTTTACCGCGAAGGACTGCCCCTCGGACAGCCTTGGAAGGGAATACTCCGCTGCGACCTTGCACATGTCCTCCATCTTGGAAGAGCTCTCCTCCGCGACGGATAACGATGCGATACCGAAGACCTTCCTTACGGATGCTACGGCGGCATCCAGGTCCGTGGCCTCGACATAGAACCTCGCACCCCTGTTGGTGACTATCGCTTCCACCCCATCCTGCATCAGCATGTTCAGGACGTTGTCCTTGAGGGTGTTCTCGAATCTCTTGCGGACCGGTGTGCTCTTGAGTCCGATCTCGGCGTATCTCATCAGTATAATGGCCACGATACCTCATCTTCCCGTCCCTTAAAAATATGTGCGACCCATAATGTGCACCATGGAACTGCTGATCCTCCTTTCACTGATTGCCCTCGGGACAGGCGCCGGAATCATGGGCGCCCTGTTCGGATTAGGGGGAGGAGTGATCTTCGTTCCCGTGCTGATGCTATGTTACGGGATGTCCCCTGTGGAAGCGGCCGCGGTCAGCCTCGTAGGTATCGTGGCAGGTTCCGTTGGGGCATCCAGCGTCTTCGTCGAGAAAAGACTGGCGAATGTACGCCTGGGCCTTCTGTTGGAAGTCACGACGACGATAGGTGCCGTAGCAGGTGCATTGATAGCGGGACTTCTGGAGGAATGGATCCTCAGTCTGATCTTCTGTGCGGTTATGATCTACAGCGCGATCAGGATGTACCTGATCCCGGAAAGGGTTGTCGAACCCAAGGACGGGAAAGGAAGGATGAGCTTTGAATACAGGGACGAGGCTAACGGCGAGACCATACCCTATGAGGTGCAGAACGTTGGCAAAGGCGGGATCGCTTGCGTGTTCGCCGGTATGATGTCCTCCATGACCGGTGTCGGCGGTGGGGCGGTCAAGGTACCTGTGATGAACCTCATCATGCGTGTCCCGATGAAGGCCGCCAGTGCTACAAGCAGTTACATGATAGGGATAACCGCATTCTCCGGTGCGATAACGTATTTCTTCAGCGGTCAGCTGGAACTTGCATTCGCGGGCGGAGTGGCCATAGGTGCCTTCTTGGGAGCCATTGCAGGAACATATCTGGCCAGGAGGATAAGCACCAAGCACCTGAGGAGATACTTCTCGGTCGTCCTGATAATCATGGCCGTTCTGGTCCTCCTGCGTGTGGGAGGGATACTGTGAACATGAACAGATCCATTGCATGGACCCTTCGTACGGGTATAGTCCTGGGGCTCATACTCATAGTTGCAGGGGAGTTCCTGGAGGAGGGCAATCCCGTGCTGTACTACGGACTGCTGATACTGATAGCGTCTCCCCTCTTCGCGGTCATCACCGCCTTCGTATGCCTCGTGCATGAGAGGGATTGGTTCTGGGCGGCTATAGCCTCTGCGGTTGCCATCATAGTCTCCGGCGGTGTGATCATAGCAATGATATGAAGCCTGCGACCGTACGGCCGAGAATCGATTCACCGGGAGCCGAACCGGTGATTTATGAACCTCACAAAAATGTCGAAATAGTACGCCACGAAGTCCGTTATATATCCTGTGTCTGGCGCGACCTGCTCTGATGAATCGATCCTGATCCTTGCGACACCCGTTGCGCCTTCGCGGGCAGCTATCCAGACCAGCAATTTGTTCTCGTACTTCCACTGACGCGCGATATGTTTATTGAGGATGTGTATGACGTAGAAGAACAGGAGTGTGGAATAAAGACCGATGAATACGATCAACGGGGATACGTGCGATACAGGCACATTCGTGGTATCCAGATATCTCATTGTGATCTCCAGGGCTATCGCCAGGACCAAAGCGCCCAGGAGCAGGGCGAGCTGCACTCTCAACCTATTCTGACTGACGACAGTGCTCATTGGTTCTGGCATCTCATCGTCCTGCATGGCATCCGTGAACGCTGTGGAGAACCTGCACTGGATG
>JAFUHJ010000069.1 GCA_017468935.1 Candidatus Methanomethylophilaceae archaeon | reverse complement strand
CAATCGCCATATCGATTTCAATGAGCAACAGCTGTCCTCTCGATTACAGATACGGCCGCGCCGATATGAAGGCGGTCTTCTCCGAAGAGAGCCGTATCCAGAACCAGATGTATGTAGAAGCCGCCCTGGCCAGGGCCCATGCTTCCCTCGGAACGATCTCCGAAGCGGATGCAAAGGAGATAACCCGCGTGGCCAGTCTGGACGTCGTCAGCATCGATAGGATCAAGGAGATCGAGAGCGAGACCAGGCACGACCTCATGGCCATGGTCAAGGCCATGACCGAGAAGTGCGAGGGGGATGCGGGAAGATATGTGCATCTCGGTGCCACATCCAACGATATCGTGGACACCGCCACGGCACTCCAGATAAAGGCTGCTATGGAGCTCATACTCAAAGACGTGGAGGACTTCATCTACACACTGGCAGTCATCGCCAAGAGGGAAAGGGACACCCTCGAGATCGGAAGGACACACGCTCAGTTCGCCATCCCCATCACATTCGGATTCAAGATCGCCGGATACATCGCGGAGATGATCAGGCACAGGGAGAGGATCATCGAGTGCATGCCCAGGGCATGTGCCGGGAAGATGGCCGGTGCCGTAGGTACAGGGGCTGCTCTCGGAAAGAACTTCTTCGAGATACAGAAGAGGGTCATGAGCGACCTCGGACTCACATACGAGCCCGCCGCCACGCAGGTGGTCGGACGCGACAGGTACACCGAGGTCATCTGCCTGATGGCCAACATCGCCACCTCCATCGAGAGGTACGGAACGGAGGTCAGGAACCTCCAGAGGTCCGAGATCGGAGAAGCATCCGAATTCTTCGATGTCAAGAAGCAGGTCGGAAGCTCCACCATGGCCCAGAAGCGCAACCCGATGAACTCGGAGAACTGCTGCGGTCTGGCAAGGGTCATCAGAGGATTCGTCACACCCACGTTCGAGAGCCAGGTACTGTGGCATGAGAGGGACCTATCCAACTCATCCACGGAGAGATTCACGCTCCCACACGTTTTCATCCTCACCGATGAGATCCTGAAGAAGATGAATTGGATCTTCGAGGGACTCGAGGTCCACGCCGACAAGATGCTCGAGAACATCGAGTCCTCCAGGGGACTCGTCATGGCAGAGCCCCTGATGATGAAACTGACCGAGAAGGGGATCGGAAGGCAGGACGCACACGAGATCATCCGTTCATGCTCCATGATCGCCGAGGACGAGAAGAGGCACCTCAGGGACGTGCTCCTGGAGAGGGAGGACCTGAAGGGCGTGCTCACCGAAGAGGAGATCATCGCCACCATGGACGCTGCCAACTATGTCGGAGGCGCGAGAGAGATCGTCGACAAGATGGTGGAGGCTGCCGAGAGCATACTTGACAGGCAGGTGCCTTGAGATGATGGCGCAGATGAGGCACGGCCTCATAATCGGAGCCATCGTGGGGGCCGCTCTCACAGCTTTCATGTACTACCATAACGGCAACCTTCTGGTCGATATCATAATGATCCCGATCGGTGCTATAATGGGTGCCGCCCCTTGGTTGCTCAAACCCAAGGACGAATGAAAAAACAATCAATGCTCCCGGTATCATCCGGGAGCGGTTTTTGTCTCAGACTTTGTTCCCTGCGTGATCGCCGGGCGTCACGTAAAAGACTTCCTCGACCTTCATCTTGATGAGGTTCTTAGCAGGGTACGTCTCCTTCTTGGCATGAGCGATACCGACAGCCTTGAGATAATCGGGCCCGGAGTTCTCGATCGTGACGGATCCCTTGATCTGGTATGACTCCTTGAAGTCCCTTGTCCAGATGTAGAACGCGGCCTTGGGGTTCTCCTTCAGGTTGGCAAGCGTCTTGTTAAGATAGTTGTCCACGAGCCAGATGTTCCCGTCGTCTCCCATAAAGATCATTCCTACAGGAACGACGTTGGGTGTTCCGTCCTTGGATGCCGTTGCGAATGAGATGATCCCGGTCGCCTTCATCTCCTCGAGCATCTCTTCTGTGAATTGTGCCATGATTATGAATCATACTGCCCAGTTATAATAGTCACCGAAATGCGGATATTACGAAGTTAAACCGTATATACTCAATACCGTTCGATGGATCATGAAGAAGGAGCCAGTGTTCACAAGGGATTTCATCCTGGATATGACCGTATCCATGTGCTGTTCCCTGAACTACTTCACGCTCCTGATCAACATCGTCGGTTTCGCGACTGTGACCTATGGAGCTACATCCGCAGAGGCCGGACTGGCCGCAGGACTGTATGTCGTCGGCGGACTGATCTCCAGATTCTTCTTCGGCAAATACATCGAACTGATAGGGAGGAAACGTGTCCTGATCGCCTCCCTGGCCCTGTCCGTCGTCATGTCCGCAGCATACTTCTACGCCTCGAGCCTGCTGCTGTTGTACATCATCAGACTCCTGCATGGGATGACCTACGGTATGGCTAGCTCCTGTACCGCTGACGTTGCGGCGAAGATCATACCGTCCTCCAGGCGCGGGGAGGGCCTGAGCTATTTCTATCTGGGCGTCACGATGGCCATGGCCATCGGACCGTACCTCGGAATGAACCTCGGTGCCTCGGGCGATTACCAAGGCGTATTCTCCGTCGGACTAGTCATGTACTCCATAGCAACTGTCCTTGCGATCTTCCTGCATATCCCCGAAGAAAAACTGACGGAGGAGCAGATATCCAGGGCAAAGAGCTTCTCCCTATCCGATCTCGTCCAGAGATCGGCAATCCCGCTCGGTCTGACATGCATGGTGTTCTACTTCGGATACTCCGGTGTACTGGCATTCATAATGCAATACACGCAGGGAACTGTGATGGAGGAAGCGGGATACTACTTCTATCTGGCAGTTGCCGTTGGGACACTGATATCCAGGTTCACCACCGGAAGGATCTACGATGCCCACGGTGCGAATCCGGTCGTCCTTCCGGGATATGTATCGTTCATCATAGGGATGATCATGTTCGCCTCCACCGATTATGTACCACTGTTCATGCTATCCGGGTTCCTGATGGGATACGGCATATCGATCATCTATGCGATCTGTCAGGCGATCGTCGTCACATCGAGTCCCGCCCACAGGTACGGCGTGACATCGGCCACGTTCGGTTCCCTCAGCGACATGGGGTCGGGTTTCGGACCGTTCATACTGGGCACTGTACTGGCAGCCACGGGATACCACCAGATGTACCTGATATGCGCCGGAGTCAGTTTCTGCAGCCTGTTCATGTATTGGGCCATCCATGGTCACAGGGAATTCAGAGGGAAACACCCAGAAGGGTGCTAAAGGTTTTTATTGGAGTTATCGGTACGGTGGATTACCGGGAATTCTCCGTGGGCAAGTAGATCAGCCCGGTTAGATCGCTTCGTTCGCAACGAAGAGGCCGCGAGTTCGAATCTCGCCTTGTCCACT